>NZ_JHWX01000013.1:0-1416 GCF_000621965.1 Methanobrevibacter wolinii SH | reverse complement strand
TTAAACCTAATTAAAATAATTAAATACAATTTAAACTAAAAAAACAGAATAAAACTATTAAACTTAATAAAAACAATTAAATACTCTTTAGAATATTAAAAAAATAGAATCAACAATTAATAATTAAAAATAATAAAAATTTAAGAATAATTAAAAAGTTTTATAAAAAACTTTAAAATTATCCTCTAATAACATCTTTAAATGCTTTTTCACCCATATTAGTAGTCATAATAACAATTTGGTCTTGACCTTCTTTATAATTAAATGTTTGACCATTTTTACCAGTTATTAAAACACCTTTATGTCCATTAATAGTGACATTTTTAGTATTGTTTGTAGAATTTACTGATTGAGAAGGTGTAACTATTTTATTATTAGATTGATTAATTACAGTAATTTTGTAATAATTAGTACCATTCTCAATTATATGGGATTGTATAGTAACATTAGTATTATTATTAGAACCAGAAGAAGTACTATTAGTATGATAACCATATGGTATGGAAAAATCATGACCTCCTACATTTAATGTTAAATTATTATTAACAATTAAACCAATAGCAATTGCTGCAATAATAATAATAACTACACAAATAATTATTGTTCTTTTCTTTTTGGATTGTTTTCCTTCATCACCAGAAATATTTACACCTCAAGAAAATTTTTAAATATTCTTAATAAAGTTATAAGAACATTATAACATTATTATTGTTTTATTTATATATTTCATAATAAAAATAGTTTATGTATTAAATTTAGATAAAATAAAAAAAATATTTAATAAAATTTAGGAAAAAATAGATAAAAAAATAAATCAAGAAAAAAAGATATTTAATCTTTTATAAAAATAACTAAAAATACATTAAAAAAATAAAAAAAGACAAATAATTGTCTTAAATAAAAAAATTAAATTTTATTCTCTTCTTTTTGGTAATAATAATAAACTTATTAAAGCAATAAATAACACAAATATAGGAATACCAGTTGCAGGAGTTCCTTGACCTAATCCAGATAAATTATTTTTATTATTATATTTAACTATATCCTGATTAGTTGTATTATTATGTTTAGTTTTATTATCTATTGTATTATTATTATGATTTTCTGTTTTAACAGTAGTTGTATTATTAGCACTTACATTACCAGTCTCATTAGAACTAGCAATAACAATATTAGTAAAATTACCAGATTTAACTGTTTTAAATACAACAGTGAAGTTAACAGACTCACCAACACCTAAAGTATTAGCATAAGTAAAAACATCACCATTTTTAGTCCAATTAACACCAGTAAAATTAAAATAACTTAAACCAGTATAATTAGACTCAAGAACAGAAACGCCAGTTAAATTACAATCACCAGTATTAGTAACAACAACAGTAAATGAAGTTAAATTACCAACAAATACAACAGGAT
>NZ_JHWX01000012.1 GCF_000621965.1 Methanobrevibacter wolinii SH | reverse complement strand
TTGTGTTTTGATTACTGTATCTAATTTTTTAAGGTTTTTAAAACCATTAGATGAAAATATTTGTTTTGATTTTCTAGAACCAATAATTTTAAATATTTTGTCCAACATAATATAATTTGGGTCGTTTTTATCAAAATTTAAGTTATGCAACATTTTAATCGTCAAATATATATTTGTTGCACTTATTATTTAAATTTATTGGTTTAAACGACCTTTTTTTATTAAATTACTAATTTTACAATTGTATTATTACAAAACAAGAATATACAATAATTAAAAATATAAAAATAAGAAAAATGAGGGCTCAAAAACAAGTCAAAAATTCAGGCCCCTAGATTTATTTATATTTATAGAAATAGTTTAACTTAATATATTAATGATGAAAAACTAATATAATATTACTATAAGAATTAGATTATACTAAATATTTAATTTATATAAAAATTTATAATAAAAAATTTTAAGTTAAACAATTATTTATTTTAATAAAGACGGAGATTAGTTGATATTATGTGCGGTATTGTCGGTTGTGTTTTAAAACATAAAAAAGCAGCACCAATATTACTAGATTGTATTTCTAAACTTGAATATAGAGGATATGATTCAGTAGGTATTGCTACAGAAAGTAATAAAATCTTTCTTAAAAAAGATAAAGGTAAAATTATTGATGTTAATACTAATCTTGATTTAGCAGATATGGAAGGTCAATGTGGTATTGCTCATGTACGTTGGGCAACTCATGGGGATCCTAATCGTGTAAATGCTCATCCTCATACTGATGAAATGGGGAATATAGCTGTTGTTCACAATGGAATTATTGAAAATCATGCTGAAATTAAAAAACAACTTATTAAAGAAGGTCATATCTTCAAATCAGAAACTGATACAGAAGTTATTCCTCATTTACTTGAAAAATTCATGAAAGAAGGTTCTGATTTAGAGGAAGCTATGAGAAAAACTGTTAAAATTATTAAAGGAGCATATGCAATTGCAGCTATTTGTAAAGATGAACCTAATAAAGTAGTTGCAACTAGAAAAGATAGTCCTTTAATTGTTGGTATTGGTGATGATGAATACTTTGTTGCTAGTGACTCACCAGCTATTTTAAAATATGCTAGAGATATAATTTATCCTGAAAGAGGAGAATTTGTAATTTTAACAATGGATGGAGTAACTATTAAAGATGAAAAAGGTAATATTATTGAGAAAAAAATAGAAACTATTAATTGGACTCCTGAAATGGCTGAAAAAGAAGGTTATGATTACTTCATGATTAAAGAAATCAATGAAGAATCTCGTGCTGTTAAAAATACATTAACTGAGAAAGATAATATTAAAAAAATAGTTGATGAAATTAAAGGTAATGTTAATAGAATAGTTTTTGTTGCTTGTGGAACAAGTTATCATGCTTCACTTACTGGAAAATATTTAATTGAGCAATTAGCAGGTATTCCAACAGATGTTCTTCTTGCATCTGAATTTAAATATTCAGTAAATACATTAAATGAAAACACTTTAGTTATTTTTATTTCTCAATCTGGTGAAACTGCAGATACACTTAAAGCATTAGATATGGCAAATGAAACTAGTAAAACTTTAGCAATTGTTAATGTTGCAGGATCTTCTGCTACTCGTAGAGCTCAATATGTAATACATACTCAAGCAGGTCCAGAAATTGGTGTTGCAGCAACAAAAACTTATATATCTCAATTAGTTTCAATTTACATCTTTGCAGGTCTTCTTTCAAATAATCAAGATTTACTTAATGCAGTTGAAAAAGTACCTAAATATATTGATGAAGTTCTTGAAGATATTGATTCAATTAAAGAAATGTGTTCTAAATATAAATATGCTGATGATTTCTTCTATATTGGTAGAGGTTATGCATATCCTATAGCACTTGAAGGAGCATTGAAACTTAAAGAAATCACATATATTCATGGTGAAGGTTATGCTGCAGGTGAACTTAAACATGGTCCTTTAGCATTAATTGATGAAGGAATTCCTGTTGTTGTTATTATACCACCTGGAGATAATTATAGAAAAACTATGAGTAATCTTGAAGAGGTTAAATCTCGTGGTGCTGATGTAATTGCTGTAGGTGCTAAAGGTGATGGTTTATTAGAAGAAAAAGCAAATGATGTTTTCTTAATAAATGAGGATATTCAGGATATTATTTCCCCTCTTGTATATACTATTCCATTACAATTATTATCATATTATATGGCTTTAGAAAGAGGTTACGATCCAGATAAACCTAAAAATTTAGCTAAATGTGTTACTGTAGAATAAAAAATATTTATTCTACTTTAAATTAGATATAATTTATATTTAATTAATATTATATACTAAAAAATAGACAAATATATTTATATTTTAATACTTATAAATTATATGATTAATTAAATTAATATTATATCTTTATATTTTTATTAGAATTTTTATAGTTCCTTAGTGTAATGGTAATCATACGAGACCCTGGATCTTGTGATGGCGGTTCGACTCCGCCAGGAACTACTAATTTTTAAACTTTTTATAATTTCTTAAATCTAATTTTTAATTATTTAATATTGTTTAATCTTTTAACAAATATGCTAGCAAATATATTTTTATTTTAATGTCTTGTTTTATTAATATTGTATTTAAAAATATTTCTTGTTTTAACTATTTCTTGTTAAATTAGTAATTACATGAAATATCTTTATTCTCAAAATCTTTAATAATAATAAAAATTAAATACTTTTTATATTATATACAATTTAGATTATTTTTAAAATTCGTTTATTCTATTTAATTTATTAAAATTATTTTTTCATAATATGTGAGAATATGGTTAATGTAAAAACAATTTTTAAAAATTCCACTTGGATGATGGGATCTCAGATTATAACAAATCTATGTGCCTTTATTTGGACTATATTAATGGCTAGATATTTAGGTGCATCTGTTTTTGGTATTTTATCATTTGCTATTTCATTATCTACACTTGTTGGTATTTTAATGGATTGTGGTACACAAACATATATTGTACGTACAATTTCAAGAGATTCTAAATTAACCAATAAATTATTTAATCAAATTATTCCTCTAAAAGTAATTTTAAGTATAATTGTAATTTCAACTACTATTATAGTACTATTTTTAACTGGAAGAGCTAGTGATGTAATTAACGTTAGTTTTATAATGTTATGTCAATATGCTTTTTTATGTATGAATGGATTTTTTTATGGTATCTTTCAAGCATATGAAAAAATGGAGTATCAAGCAATTTCCTCTGTTATAAACTCATTAATATTACTTGTTATTGTATTTATAGTAATGCACTTTAATTTAGGTTTATATGGAATGGCTTTTGCTTATTTAATTGCTATTATTTGTGCATTTATATACATTTATTCTAAAATTACTAATCTTGGTATTAAACCGCATTATTCTTTTAATATTGATTTTTCTAAAAAAATTCTAAAAGCAGCATTACCTTTTGGTTTAATGAGTATCTTTTATTCAATATACTTTACAATTGATGTGACTATGTTACAATATTTATCTACAAATGCTGCTGTAGGATTATATAATGCTGCTTATAAGGTAATTTCTATTCTTACAACATTTTATGCAGTATATCCACAGGTTATATTTCCAGTTATGAGTAAATTATTTAAAGATTCTAATGAATTATTAAAATTTTCATATGAAAAATCAATTAAATATTTACTTTTAATTATATTACCAATATGTGCAGGTATAATAGTATATGCAGAACCTTTAATGGCTTTTATTTATGGTAAAGGTTATATAGGTACTGGTGAAATTGTTACAGTATTAATATTCTCAATACCATTTTTATTTGTAAATGGTGCTTCAACTGTAGCTTTAAACTCATCAAATAATGAGATTTTAGTTACTAAAACATATGCTTATGCTGCAGTAATTAATATTATCTTAAATTTAATATTAATACCAAAATATTCTTACTTTGGTGCAGCTTTTGCAACAGTAATTAGTGAAATTATTATTACATTTATAATGTTTAGAGCAACTTCAAAATCAGATTATGCTTTAGGTTGGGTTCTTGTTAAGGACTTAATTAAGTTACTTATTGCAACAGTTTTAATGTTTGTTATACTAGATTATCTTAAACTTAATATTATATTTGGAGTTATTATTGGTGCTATTGTATACTTTGGAGTTTTATTTGTTACAAGAGTTTTAGATTCTGATGATAAAAAAATAATTAGAATTATTTTAAATAAAGAATAATTTTTATTTTTTACCCATTTTTTTAAAGATTAATTCCTTAGTTTTTAGTTATTTTTCATTGTTTAAGTTATATTTTTTCTTGTTTATCCGTTTTTTTTTTAGTTTATTTTAATATTTTATTTTTATATTTTCAAAAATTATTTATTAATTTATTTACAAATTTATCTTTAGATTAAATTTAGATTTATCTACAAATTTATTTTTAGTTTATATCTTTGATTTTAAATTTATTTTTTGTTTAAGGAGTTTGAATATGGATACATTAGAATTTTATGGTGGAGTAAATGAAATTGGCGGAAATAAGATTAAATTAAATCTTAATAATACTTCATTACTCTTAGATTTTGGTATGAGTTTTAAACAGTATGGTAAATATTTTGGAGATTTTATTAATCCAAGAAAAGCAAATGGTATTGGAGACTTTTTTGAGCTTGATTTAATTCCTAAAATTAAAGGTATTTATCGTGAAGATTACTTAAAACATATGGGGCTTCCTTTTGAAGATGAACCTGCAGTTAAAGGTTTGTTATTGTCTCATGCTCATGCAGATCATGCAAATTATATTACACATCTAAGAAATGATATTCCATTGTATATGAGTCTTAATTCTAAAATTATTCTTGAAGTTATTGATGAAACAGGTGCAAGTAATAGTTTTACTGATGTTTGTTCATATAAAAAACAATTTGAATATTATCTAAATAAAAAAGGTAGTTATTCTCAACTAAAAAGTCCAAATAATTTATCAAAAAGAGAAATCAATGTATTAAAACCATATGAAAATACAGTTATTGGAGATTTAAATATTCGACTTGCTCCAGTAGATCATTCTCTACCTGGTGCTAGTGCATTTCTTATTGAAAGTGATGATAAAAAAGTAGTATATACTGGAGATTTACGTTTTCATGGTAGAAATAGAGAATCTACTAAACGTTTTGTAAAAGAAGCTAAAAAATTTTCACCAGATATTTTAATATGTGAAGGTACACGTATTAATAGTGAATATTATAATAGTGAAAATTCTCATAAAAAAGTTCTTAATGTGGAAGAAGATATTGAAAAAAAAGCATATGATGATATTAATGAGTTTAATGGTCTTGTTATTGTAAATTTTCCTTTAAGAGATTTAGATAGGTTAATAACATTTCATAATATTGCAAAATCTACTAATAGAACTCTACTTATTAATATGAAACAAGCATATATGTTAAAACGTATTGAAGAAGAAAATCCTGAGAAAACTATTTATCCAAGTCTTAATGATAATAATTTAGGTATTTATATTCCACGTAAAGGTTCAGGTCTATTCCCAAATACATCATATATTTCTTATGAAGGAGAATGGAAGTATCCAAGTAAAGATGAATATTTAAAAGATTATTCTAAATGGGAAAGGGAATTTCTTGAGGATGATAAATATAATATTTGTACTTATGAGGATATTCAAGAAAATGAAAATCAATATATTATAAGACTTGATAATTTTTCATTTTTAGAATTAATTGATATTAAACCTAAAAGTGCAGTATACTTACATTCTACAACAGAACCATTTAATGAAGAAATGGAAATGGATTTTGAAATTACTCAAAATTGGTTGAATCATTTTAATATTCCTATTTTAAAACATTATCATTTATCTGGACATGCTGCTGGTCCTGAACTTATAGATATGGTTTGTGAGATTAATCCAGATGTTTTATATCCAATTCATACAGAACATGCTGAATTATATGATGTTTTAAATCATTTTGGAATTGAAGTTGTTCATCCTAAGAATTTAATTAATTCTTTTTAATCATTTTTAGTTATTGTTAAAATTCTCTAATTTTAATATAAAATTTAATTTTATTTTAATTATAAATGATTTTTAAAGACTTAAATCTTTAAATAAAATTATTTTTTACTTAATAATTAAAAATTTATTTATTATAATAAAATAATTTTTAAGTTTTTTTTAATACTTTAAATTATATTGATGTTTTATTAAATCTTAATTAAATTTATATAAATTATTAGTAATATATTACTAATATAAATCATAAAGTGATTTTACTATGTCTAATAAGAAAATTGAAGTTTATGTAATTGCTCATAGTCCTAAAGAAATTAAAAGTATTAAAGGAAATGATATTTATAAACCATTATTTGTTGGTAGAAATGGTAAAGATAATTTAGGATTTTTAAGTGATGATACTGGGGATAATATATCAAGTAAAAATTCCGCTTACTGTGAACTTACTGGGCTTTATTGGATGTGGAAAAATTCTTCTGCAGATATTATTGGTTTAGTACATTATAGACGTTACTTTGCTAAGAGAAAATATGGTGGACGTTTAGAAAAAGAAGATTTAGATGAAATTTTTAAAGACTATGATATAATTTTACCTAAAAGAACAAAATCTCTTTTTGATAATGTATATCAAGATTATGCACATTGGAACTATGCTAAAGATCTTGATTTATCTAGAAAAATAATTAAAGAAACAACTCCGGAATATTTAGATAGTTTTGATAAAGTAATGAAGGGTAATTCATTATATTATTATAACATGTTTATTGCTCCAAAAGATCTTATTTCAGGTTATTGTAAATGGATATTTCCTATTTTATTTGAAATAGAAAAAAGAGTAAACCTTGAAGGATATGATTCTTATCAACAAAGAATTTATGGTTTTTTAACTGAAAGATTATTTGATGTATGGATGGATAAACAAAATTTTAGAGTTAAAGAGTGTGAATTAAAGGTTATTGGAAGAAGATTAAACATTCATATGTGGATTGCTAAACGTTGGATAACTAGAAAAATATATAAGAATATTTATGTTGGACTTCTTCATAAAAGTAAAAAAAGATAGGTGTATATATTGTCAAAATCTGTTCAAATATATGTAATAAGTCATAAAGAAGTTGAAGGTATTTCTTCTGATAATTTATATACTCCTTTATTTGTTGGTTCTCAAGGTAAGGAAGATTTTTTTGATAATAATGGAAGAAAATATCAAAGAGATGATACTGGAGATAATATATCTATAAGAAATCCTGATTATGCAGAACTTACTGGGCTTTATTGGATGTGGAAAAATTCTTCTGCAGATATTATTGGTTTAGTACATTATAGACGTTACTTTAAAAATAATAATCATAAAATAAATGAAAATGAAATTATTAGCTATTTACATGATTATGATATTATAGTTCCTAAAAAAATAGAACTTCTTAAAAAATCATATAAAGAAACATATAAAGATTCTTATCTAATTCAGGTTTTAGATATCACTCGTGATGTAATAAGTAAGAAATATCCTGATTATTTAGATACTTATGATGAAATTTTATTAGAAGATTCTTTTTTTAATTTTAATATGTTTATAATGAATAAAGACTTATTAAATGATTATTGTACATGGTTATTTACAATCTTAAAAGAAGTAGAAAATAATATTGATTTAACTATTATAAAACGTGTTTTAGGTCTTGTTTCTGAATTAATATTTAATGTTTGGATTAGAAAAAATAATTTAAAAACAAAAGAACTAGATATTAAATATATTGGAGTAAAATTAAATTTCAGAATGTTTTTAGCAAAAAATCATTTTTTACGTAATTTATATCGTAGATTTTACTTTAATCATGTAAAAAATGTAGAAGATAGTAAATTAGAAAATTTTATTCAGAATTTATTTTTTAAGTAAGTGTTTAATTATGTATAAAATATCAGTTATTGTTCCACTTTATAATAATGAAAAATATTTAAATCGATGTATTGGTTCTGTTATTAATCAAACCATTGGGTTTGAAAATATTGAACTTCTTTTACTTGATGATTGTTCTACAGATAATACTAAAAATATTATAAAAGAATATGAGCATAAATATGATAATATTAAATGTTTTTATCTAGAAAAAAATAAAGGTGCTGGTTTAGTTAGGAATATTGGATTAAATAATGCTACTGGTAAATATATAATGTTTTTAGATAGTGATGATTATTATAAATCTAATTTTTGTGAAGTAATGTTTAATGCAATCAATGGAACAGAATTTAATATAGTGGGATCTAAATTTAATTTAAATCTTTTTAATAAACCTGATGATTTTACAAGTATTGTGGTTAATCCTTTAAATGATAAAAGTATTTTATTAGATATTTGGATGTGGAATAAAATTTATAGAAAATCTTTTATTGATAAATATGATATTAAATGTTCTAATAAAATGTTTGAGGATGTTTATTTTATTTTAGAATCTTGGTTTAATAATAAAGGGAATATTGGATTTTTACCAAAATATTGTGGATATTATCATATTATACGTGAAAATTCTAATGAAAAATCTTTATCATATGATTTTGATGAGTCTAATTTGATTAAAGTTATTAATGGTTTAAAATTTAATGTTGATTATATTAAAAAGTCTAATCATAACTTCATATTATCTGATGTTGTATCTAACAGCCTTATTTATATTTTTATTTTAGCTATACAATATAAATTTAATCCTAAGATAATATCAGATTATATTTTGGATATTAAAGATTATGTAGGTGTAAATCTAAGCTTTGATGAAAAATGGGCAGAAATATTTTACAATGTATGTATTAATAAGAATTATTTCTTAATTAAGTTATTTTATAATATTTTTGCTTTATATTTTAATTCAAGTTTTTTAAAGAGATTACATAGAAATAATCTTTGATTTTATATTTTTATAATTTTTATATTTTTATTATTTTTTTTAAGTTTTTCATATACTTTTTTCATTTCATAATCTGTAATGTCTGAGAAATTTTCTAATTTTTTATTTAATAATTTATATTTGTCTTCACCTAAATTGTGTGTTTTAAATATTTCAATATTGTAATTTGGATATTCTGAAATGATTTTAGCTATTCTATTTATATTATCTTCATTTAATGTATATTCCTTATTTAAAGGAATTCTAAATGTAATATCTTTAATTTCTGAATTGGATATAATTTTTAAATTTTTATAGTATAATTTTAGATTTCCATTTATTAATTCTTCTGCTTCTTTTGTTAATATTTTTATATCAATAAATATTTCATCAATATATTTTATAGCTATTTTAAGAAGATTTGTAGGTATTTGAAGTGCTGTTTCAAAACAAATATTAATGTGGTCTTCTTTTAGTTTTTTAAGTAATGGTTCTAATTCTTTTATTTGGAGAAGTGGTTCTCCACCTGAAAAAGTTACTCCACCATTATTTTTAGAGTAATATATTTTATCTTTTAATATTTCTTTTTCTAATTTTTCATTACTAATGTCATATCCAAATTCTTTTTTTAAACCATTTTCATTATATTCTTCAATATTATAATTAATAGTTTCAGGATTACAACACCATGGACAATTTAAATTACATCCTTTTAAAAAAATAGTAGTTCTAATTCCTGGACCATCTTGTAAGGAAAAATGTTGTATATTTGTAATTCTTATTGTCATTTTATCCCTAGACATTTAGTTTTCCTTCATTTTTAAGTGCTCTTTTAATTAGTAAATTTTTATAATTTAATGGTAAATCATTAAAGTATGCACTAAAACCCCAAACTCTCACTATTAAGTTTGGATATAAATCAGGGTTTGCTTTTGCATTTATTAATGTTTTGCTGTCAGTAACATTCATTTGCATTTGGAAAAATCCTAATTTTATACTTAAATCTAAGAAGTCTGTAAATTTTTCAAAATTATCTTTAATAAAACTAGGTGTAGCCATTAAATCAACTACATTTCCATTAAATCTATTATCATTATAATCAAGTTGTGAAGCAAATCGCATTATACTTGTATAATCATTATTTGAATCAGATGAGATATGTGTTGTAAATGGTTCATAATTTAATCTTCCATCGAAAGATGCATTTATTTCTTCACCTGCACTAATATATGATGGTGCACTTAATCCAAATTTAATTTTTCCACCTAATTTATTTGTTTTATTAAGTAATTTACTTAAATAATTAATAATTAAATTTGTTAAATTAATTACTTCTTTATTGTCTTCTCCAAAATGAGGATTAAGATTCTTTAATTCAGTGATTAATTTATTTTTATTTTCAAAATTATTTTTACGAATATTATTTAATTGAACTAAATCATATTTTTTATTTTCAAAAACTAATTTTTTAAGATTAATTAAACTATTAATAGTATTTGCAAGTGAAACAGTTGTAATACCATAATGATTGTATTTTGCTCCACCTTTTGATATATCTATTTGTTTTTTATTACAATTATCAATAAATAAAGATAAAAGCGGATCTTCATCCCAAATAATATTATCTAAAAATTCAATTATTTCTTCCACATCTTCTTTTAAATATTCCTTATATAAACTAATTAAATCATTGAAATTTTTAATATTATTTAATTCATCATTGGATAATGTATCAAATATTCTATTTAATGGTTTTAAAAATGAAATGAAATTAATATTGTTTTGTTCAAGGCCTTTTCCCAAAGCTGCAGGCTCCCAACATGCAGATACTACATAGTTATATGCATCTGCCTTATCATATCCAAAATTAACCATTTTTCTTATTACTTCTTTATCATTTGATATTAATGGACTACCTACTCCTGTATTCATTGTTTTTAAGGATTCTTTAAGTAAATCTCGAGGAGTATCTTCGTTAACTCTTAATAATATTTTAGGATCAGGTATTTGAAGTTCACATATTGCTTTAATAAATAGGTAAGTTAAATCATTATAAAAATAATATTCATTTCCATTTTCATCTAAGTCAGTTCCACCTAAAATAATGATTTGACCAGTGTCACCCATTAATGCAGAACTTTTAAACCAATAATATTTATGTATTGTTTTTATAAAACTTTTAATCATTTTATATGCATCATTTTTACTTATGATATTTTTTTCTAAATCAGAATAATATAAATTATTTAATATTTTATCAAGTCTTCCAAGACCATTTAATCCATGTCCAGTTTGCCATAATATTTGGTTAATAAATAAAATTCTTTGAAGTCCTTCTTCAAAAGTATTTGCTTTATTTGTTTTAATGTTCTCTAAATATTTAATATATTTCTTTTTATCTGTTCTATTGGATTTTTCAAGTTCAATTACTTCTCTATTAATTAAAATTTCAATACCGTTAAGTAATTCTACTTCATTATTAATATATTCTGAATTAATAATATTTGTATTCTTAAAGTATTTTTTATAATCTTTCATACTGTAATTTAGTATATAACTGTAATCAATAGTAATATTATCAATGGTAGAACCAGTTTTGCTTAAGTTTTTTAATTCATCAATAGAATATATAAATCCTTTATTGGGTATTATAATTTTAATGTTTTTCATTAAGTTTTTTATTTGTTTTCCTTTAGGTTCTTTGGGATTAGTATAATATAAATTTTTAATGTTTTTTATTAAGTAAGTTCCTGCTATTTTTGGACTTTTATACTTTCTATTTAATGTTCTAAAGAGAAATATTAAATTAATAATTTTTTTTCCAGTATATATATTATTCATTTTATGATAAACAATTTTGATAATATTTTTTACATATCTGTTCATAATTTCTCTCGTTATATTTTTTTAAATCTTATAATATTTTATTATTAATTTATAATTAATATAATATTATTAAATATTTTATTATTGATTTTTTAATATATTAAAATTTTATTGATAAAAATTCAATATAATTATATATTCTTATTTTTATAATATTAACTATGGATTTTAAAAAGGAATTATTAAAAAAAGATGATGGTTATAGTAATCTTCAAAGATATTTAGTTTATTTATCTTCATTTATACTATTTGTTTGTATGTTTTTACAGTTTTGGATTGATGTAAAACCTTCTAATTTTGATTTTGCTATAGCTTTAGGTATTTTTATTATATTTTATTTATATATTGTATCTAAGGATAATGTTAGGTTTTCTCCTAAATCAAATAGGGCTGATGCAATTTTTGCAAGTATTATGACTTTTGTCTTATTACTTGTTAGTATTTTGGTTTTTTTAAATAGTAATTTACTTAACTTAATCTTAGTTCTTATTTCTTCAATAATTAATTTCATAGTATTTATTCCACATACCTTGAAATAATTAATAAATCGTTAGGTCTAATTTATTTCAGATAAGATGTATATATTCCACAATATTTAATTATTAAATAATGGTTTTTTCTCAAAAAACATTAATTTATTAATTAAATAGTAAATATTTTTAAATAAATTTATTAAATTGCTTTAAAATCATTAAATTTAGCATAATTTTATTTATAAATAAGTAGTTTTTAGAAGATTTATTTTTAGGATTTGTTGAAGTCCTCAAAATTTTTAGAATAAGCTTTCTTAAAATTGATTTTCAAGTATTAACTAAGTTTAAATTTTTATAAAAAATAGTTTTCAACAGACTTTATTTTTAAATAAATAGCTTTTAATAATTCTAATTTTTTATATTTTTAATGATGTTATTTTATTAATATCAATTTCTTTTTAATAATTATCATATATATTTTATATCATCTTGATTTAATTATTGTCTTTGATTGATTTTTATGAATATTGTTTAATTATTTTTATCTTTTTTAAATAATTTTATACAGTTAAATAATATTTTTTTAATTCTTATTTGTCTGATTAACTTTATATATTATAAAAATATACATAATTATATTTAAATTATTTTGATTTTTGTGTTAGTGGTATAATGTCTTTTTTAAAGGTTTCAGATAAATATATTCCATCTATTCCCTTTTCAAATATTTCTAAAAGGATTCCAAAAAGAAGAATTGCATTCATTGATGAATTACGTGCTATAAGTATAATGTCTCTTGTTCTTATTAATACATCAACTTTATTAAATCATAAAGGTGTTTTTACTTATGAGGAATATGTTTTATTTTCAACTATGGCTTTTGGTGTACCTATATTTTTAATGCTTCTTGGAACATTAATGTTAGAAAGAGATTATTATGATGATATTCCAAAGTTTCTTAAAGGTAGATTTATGCGTATTGTAATTCCATTTTTAGTATGGAACACAGTTATTGCCCTTGTTTATACTTATTATCATGGAAATTTAACATTTAGTTTATCTGGATTAGGAGCATTTTCTAGAACTTTTGGTTTGCAACATTGGTATGCATGGATGTTAATTGGTATTTATTTGTCTTTACCAATTTTTAATTCTTATATTAAGGAAACCAAAGTTTATGGTGCTAAATACTTTTTAGTATTATCATTTCTTGCAGTAATTATTTATCAAGCTTTAGAAATTTTCAATACTCCTACTTACTTTAATTTAACTTTCTTTATTGGTCCAATAATATATTTGTTCTTAGGTTATTATTTAGATCATAAGGAATTTAATTTAAGTTCTAATAAGTTAATTTGGATTGGTTTATTATTATTTATTGCTACAACTACATTTATTATATATTTTGATATATTTCATAATGGATTTCAAAAAACAGTTTTCTTACATCATTATAATTTTTATACACGTTCTTATATGGATGTAAGTTTGGTTGTTATACTTCAAGCTACTGGAGTATTTTTATTCTGGAAATATATTAATTTTGATAGTACTAAAGGTTTATTTAAGAAATTTGCATTATTATTTAAAAAACCATTAATTAGTGTAGGTATTAAATCAATAAGTAGATCTTGTTATGGTATTTATTTAACTCATCAAACAATGTTACTTATAATATTCCTTCTTGTTGATGTTAATTATTTCAATGCTTATTATTGGAATTTTTTACTTGCATTTCTTACATTTGTTAGTAGTTGGGGTTTAATTACTGTTCTTAGAAAATTAGGTATTCCTGGTTACATTATTGGTTATGATTAATTTCATAACTTCTTTTTTATATTTTCTTTAAAATTTAAAATCTTCTCTTTTAATCTTTTTATTATTATTTAATATTAATCTAGAATAATTTAAATATATTAAAAAACAAAGATATTCTAAATTTTTAGTTTTTTTAAGTATTAAAAATTTATTTTAATAAAATCTTATTTTTATTTTAAAAATAGTATTTTATAATATATTTATTGGAGTTATATTTTATGAATTTTAATTTAAAAGAATTCTTAACAATATTTCTTAAAGGGATATTTATGGGTTCTGCAGATATTATTCCAGGGGTTTCTGGTGGAACAATAGCATTAATTACTGGAATTTATGAACGTTTGGTTCATGCTATTAGTAGTATTAATTTTACATTTGTAAAACCATTACTTAAAGGTAATATGTCTGAATTTAAATCAAAATTACTTTATGAAATTGATTTTGCTTTATTTATTCCTTTAATTTTGGGTATTGGGATTGCATTTTTAACTTTAGCAAAAGTTATAACTTATTTGCTTGTTAATCAAACTGCATATACATTTTCATTCTTTTTAGGTTTAATTTTAGCATCTGCTTATATATTGTACACTAAATTAGATGGTTTAAATATTAAATTGATTATTGCTACTATAATTGGAATTATTTTAGCATATGTTTTTGTTGGTTTAAATCCAATTGCTGCAAATCATAGTTTACCTGTATTATTTGTTTCTGGTTTAATTGCGATTTGTGCAATGATTCTTCCAGGAATTTCTGGTTCCTTTTTATTATTGCTTCTTGGTCAATATCAGTATATGTTAAATGCATTAAATAATTTAAATATTGTTGAAATTCTTGTATTTATTGTTGGGGCAGTTATAGGTATTTTAGGATTTTCTAAAATTTTAAATTATTTACTTGAAAATCATGAATCACTTACTATGGCATTTTTAATTGGTATTATGCTTGGATCATTAAGACTACCTGTTATTAAAGTTACAACAACTCTTAATGGATCTTGGATTTTATGTATTGTTCTTGCAATAATTGCTTTTGTTTTAATTGTTGTAATGGAGAGGAAATTCCATTATATTGAATATTAATATTATAAAATAATTATTAATCTTTAAATTTTCATTAAAGATTTTTGATTAAAAATTAATCTTTAATATACTCTTTTCATTTTTATTTTAAATTTAATGCATTTCGTATTTTTTATTTTAATTTTAAAGCATTTTTTATTTTTATCTTAAATTTAAAGCATTTTTTAATATTTTTTTTTAAAAACTTTCTTAAATCTAAATTTCAACTATAAAATTTTTTATAAAAATTAGTTTAATGTACAAAAATGCGCTATAAAGATTTATATATAACATTATACATAATATCTAATGTACTAAAAAGTTCATAATTACACATTATAGTACATTATATTTAATGCTAAAGTTTTGTTAAAAATAAATATTTTGGAAAGATAATATGGATTATAAAATTGATTTACCTAGTGATGAAGTAGCTAAAAATTGGTATAATATTAATGCTGATTTGCCTGTAGAATTACCAGAACCTAAAAATAGTGAAGGTAAGAATCAAATTAAGACTTTACCTGATATATTTGTAAAAGAATGTCTTAATCAAGAATTTTCAAAAGAAAGATTTATTAAAATACCAAAAGAAGTACGTGAATTATATCAAAGATTAGGAAGACCTACTCCATTAACTAGGGCTGTAGGACTTGAAGAAAAGCTGAATACTCCTGCAAAAATTTATTATAAAAGAGAAGATACTTCTCCAACAGGTAGTCATAAATTAAATAGTGCAATTGCACAAGCATATTTTGCTAAAAAAGAGGGAGTTGAAAAATTAACTACTGAAACTGGTGCAGGACAATGGGGAACTGCATTATCTCTTGCAGCTTCATTAATGGGTCTTGAAGCTAATGTATATATGGTAAGAGTATCTTACAATCAAAAACCATTTAGAAAAACAATAATGAGAATGTATGATGGAAATGTTTTTGCATCACCAAGTAATAGAACTGAAGTTGGAAGAAAAATTTTAGAGGAAACTCCAAATACTCCAGGTTCTCTTGGAATTGCTATTTCAGAAGCAGTTGAAGAAGCATTAAGTGATGAAAAAACAAAATATACTTTAGGTAGTGTCTTAAATCATGTAATTTTACATCAAACTGTAATTGGTCAAGAAATTGAAAAACAATTAGAAATTGCTGAAGAAGAACCAGATACAATGATTGCATGTGTTGGTGGAGGAAGTAATTTCGGTGGAAGTTTATTCCCATTTTTAAGAGAAAAAATTAAAGGAAATACTGACTGTGAATTTATAGCAGCGGAACCTTCTGCATGTCCTAGTATGAGTCAAGGAGAATATACATATGATTTTGGAGATAATATTGGTTTTACTCCACTTTTAAAAATGTATACTTTAGGACATGATTTTGTAGCACCTGCAGTACATGCTGGTGGACTTAGATATCATGGAATGAATTCACAAGTATCATTACTTACACATGAAGGATATATTACTCCAAGAACTGCTCATCAGAAAGATATATTTGCAGCAGGAAAATTCTTTGCTAATTGTGAAGGAGTAATTCCAGCACCAGAAACAAATCATGCAATTAAAATAGCAATTGATGAAGCTAAAAAATGTAAAGAAACAGGTGAAGAAAAAACTATTGTAGTTAATTTCTCAGGTCATGGTTTAATGGATTTCAAAGGTTATGAAAGCTTTTTAGATGGAACTATGGAAAATAGTTAATTTATATTAAAATTATATTTAAATCCTTTAATAGGGATATATAATTTTAATTTCTTTTTTTAATTTTTTAGTTTAATATTTAATTTTATTTATTTTAGTAATATCTTGATGATCTTCCTACTCTATATGCTAAATAATAACCTGCTAAGTTATGGTATCTATTATGTTTGTTATATGATGAGCTATAATAGTAATCATCATCATAATTTTCTTCTTTTTGACTATCTGCATAAGAAAGTTTAGCATGTGTTAATTTTGAATAAAATTTATCATCACTAATTGTCTGTTTAGCTGTGTTTTTTATCATTTCTTCAATTTCTGGTGTTAAATTCTTATTATCATAAGATATACAATAAATTTCATCTTTAATTGGGAAATAAATATATGTAGTATTATATCTTACTCCATCAATATTTTGTTTTTGATATATAATAGAAGAATTATGGCCTTTTATATTCTTATTTTTAATATAAATGGTATTTTCTGAATTTGCATCACCACCATAACTTGATTCTAAGAAGCTTGTGGAGTTTATATATCTTATTGAAAAAACAAACATATTTTTTACAGTATAATAATTTTTATTTACTAATTCTCCATTTTCATATTGTGGAGGTATTTTAAAATTAACATTTCCTACTTTTTCATTTTTCCAGTTTGAACTATTTTCTACTGCACTGATTGAATTTAATGTTAAAATACTAATTATAATTATTGTAAAAATAATTAAATACTTTCTTTTAATCATATTATTCACCCGATTATTTAGATTATAATTTTCTATAATTTTATTATATAAATAAATTTTATAAATATTTATTTAATTTTTTTATTAATCTATTTAAATACTAATGTAAAATATTTTTAGAATATTTTAGTTTTAAATTTTCTTTTATTATATTGTTTATACTTATTATTAAAATAAATTCTATTTTATATCTTCTAAAATAATTGTAGGTATCTTTAATTTATTTATAATATTCATTAATTTATATTTAAAATTAAATTTTAGTATTAAATTTTAGTATTATTTAGTTTAATTTATTTTTTAATTTTAATGTTTGAAATTAAATTTTAGTATAACTAGTTTTAATTTATTTTTTAAATTTAATATTTAAAATTAAATATTATATTATTTTAATTTTCTATTATTTTTAATTGAAAATCTTTAAAAATAAAGTTTACTATAATAATTAATATATTGAATAATTTATAGGTGGGAAAACATGAGAATTTGTTTATATGGTGCTGGAAGCCCAAATACAAAAAGTGAGTACACAGAAGTATCTTACGAATTAGGTAAAGAAATAGCAAAAAGAGGTTATGAATTAGTGTTTGGTGGTGGAGATACTGGAGTAATGGGTGCAGTATCAAAAGGTGTTATTGAAAATAATGGTAAAGTAATTGGAATTGCTCCAGAATGGATGAAAGAATTTGAAGGAATGTGTAAAAACTGTTTTAAATTTATACATACATCAACTATGGATGAAAGGAAATATTTATTTTTAAAACATTCTGATGCATTTATCGTAGCTCCTGGAGGAATTGGAACTCTTGATGAGTTTTTTGAAATTTTTACTCTTAAAAAATTAAAAAGACATAATAAGAAAATTGTTATATTTAATATTAATGGATATTATGATACAATGTTAAATATGATTAATTTTATGATTGATCAAGGTACTATACCTCGTGATAATAAGGATTTATTCCATGTGTCAACATCTATTAATGATATTTTTAATTATTTAGAAAATGATTAATTTTTTTATTTTTTTATTTATTGATTGTTCTTATTGGTTTTTTATTTTCTTTTATAGTGTTTTTGATTTTTTGTTTAATAATTTATTATTAAATATTAATTAGATTAATACTATTTTTTTATAAATATAATAAAAATAAATATAAAATAAGAAATATATAAATTAAAACATATTATTTTAAAAGTTTTTATAAACTTTCTAAAAATAGACTCTGTTGAATTATATTTATTTAAAAATTTAATTTTATTAAATCTATTTATTTTTTTATTTGAAAATAAATTATTTTAATTTTAAAAAATTTCAACAAGACTAAAATTATTTATTGTTTACTAATTATTATACTAATTATCGAATTAAGGAGAAATTAAATTGTTAGATATAAAATTATTTAGGGAAAATCCAGATTTAATTATAGACTCTGAAAAGAAAAGATTTAGAGATACTAATAATGTAGAAAAAGTTATTGAATATGATACTTTATGGAGAGAAGGAGAACAAAAATTAAATTCTTTACGTTCTGAGAAAAATAAATTATCTAAATCATTTAAACAAGCTAAAAAAGATGGAACTATTGATGAAGTTATTGCTAAATCTAAAAGTGTAGCTGCAGAAATTAAAGATTTAAATGTTAAAATTGAGGAATATAAAAAATTACGTGAAGATTATAGATATAAAGTTGGAAATATTATAGATGATGATGTACCTATATCTGATACTGAAGATGATAATGAGATTATTAGAACAGTAGGTGAAATTCCTGAATTTGATTTTAAACCTTTAAATCATGTAGATTTAATTAATAAAATTGATGGTGTAAATCTTGAAACTGCTGCAGAGATTGCAGGTGCAAGGTTTTACTACTTAAAAAAAGATATTTTACATCTTAATCTTGCATTAATTCAATTTGCATTGAGTGAATTAGAATCTAAAAATTATATTCCTTTACAAACACCTTTCTTTGTAAAAAGTGATGTTGCTGCAGAAACATCAGAACTCGGTGAATTTGAAGAAACTTTATATAAAGTAGCTGATGAGGATTTATATTTAATTGCAACAGCAGAACAAACTTTAGCTGCATTACATAGAAATGAAATTATTTCTCCTGATGATTTACCTATTAAATATTGTGGTTTATCAACTTGTTTTAGGAAGGAAGCAGGTTCTCATGGAAAAGATACTTTAGGTATTTTTAGAGTTCACCAATTTGAAAAAATAGAACAATTCGTTTATACAAGTCCTGAAAAATCTAAAGAAGCTCATAAAGAATTACTTGAAACTACTGAAGAAATTTATAAAAAATTAGGTTTACCATATCATATTGTTGCTATTGTTTCTTCAGCATTAAATGATAATGCTTCTATTAAATATGATCTTGAAGCATGGTTCCCTGGTTCTGAAACTTATAGGGAATTAGTATCTTGTACTAATTGTAAAGATTATCAAGCAAGAAAAACTAAAACACGTGTTGGTAGAGCAGGTTCTGGTGATGCTCAAATTTTACATACTTTAAATAGTACTGCTATTGCTACTGAAAGAACAATTTGTTGTATTTTAGAAAATTATCAACAAGCTGATGGAAGTGTTAAAGTTCCAGATGTTTTAGTACCTTATATGGGTGGTAAAACAGTTATTGAAGCTAAAAACTAGTTTCAATTTTTTATTATTTTTTTATACTCTTTTTATTTATTTATTTTTTAGTATTATTTGGAGTATTTTTTTTAGTTTTTGTGTGTTTTGTATTCTTTTTATTTATTTTTTAGTATTATTTGGAGTATTTTTTTCTTTTTAGTTTTTATTAAGTGTTTTTTATTATTTTTAGTAAAAAATTAAGTAATTTAAGATTTTATATTTTTTAAATATGAGTTTTATTGAAATTTTTCTAATTTTTAGAATTGTCTTTTAAATTCAATTTTATGTATTGATTATTATAAAAAAATAAGATTTTAAATTTTAGTAAAAAATAATTTTAAGTTTTATTTTAATTGTTTTAATATTTATAGAAATTTAAAAAAAGTAGAAATGTAAATATTTAATTTACATTTATATTTATAAAAACATGTATCCAGATTCGTTGTGTAGGTGAGTATCTAATCCACCAACTTCTGTTTTTTCATCAACTCTTAATCCAATTGTTTTATCAAGTAATTTAGCTAATATCCAACTAACTACAAATGCATATATTGCTGAAGCAACAATACTTATAATTTGGATTATAAGTTGATTTGGATTTCCATAGAATAATCCAGCAGCATTATTTATTGTAGGACATGCAAATAAACCAGTTGCAAATAATCCCCAAACACCAGATAATCCATGAACTCCGAATACATCTAAAGCATCATCATAACCAAATGTTGGTTTAATATAATTAATTGCATAATATGAGATAAATGCAGCTCCAATACCTATTATTAGGCTTCCTGAAATTTTAACAAATCCTGCTGCAGGAGTGATAGCAACTAATCCAGAAACAGCACCAGTAATTGCACCTAATACTGTTGGTTTTCCAACTTTAACTACGTCTAATATAATCCAAGTAATCATTGCTATTGCTGCTGCAGTATTAGAAACAAGAACAGCAGAACCTGCAAGTCCATTTGATAATAATGCAGATCCTCCATTAAATCCCATCCAACCAAACCATAAGAATCCAGCTCCAAGGACAGAATATCCTAAATTATGTGGTAGTAATGCACTATCTTTTCTTCTACCTAAAACAAGAGCTAATGCAATTGCTGAAAAACCAGAGTTAATTTCTACTGCAACTCCTCCAGCAAAATCTATTGCTCCCATATTCATTAACCATCCTCCACCCCAAATCCAGTGAGTTAGAGGTATGTAAACTAAACTTACCCATAAGATTACAAATAAAATCCAAGGATTTGTTTTCATTCTTCCAACAACAGATCCTGAAACAATAGCAGCTGTTAATCCTGCAAAGGTTAGTTCAAATGCTGCAAAAACATAGGTCGGTATTGTTCCAGTTAAACTATTAACACCTATTCCTTCCATAAATAGATTTTTTGGTATTCCAATAAATCCATTTAGAATACTTGTAGGAGTAAATGCTGTTTGGTAACCATAGACTATCCAAATTATACTTGTTATTCCAAATGCAATTAATGATAAAAACATTGTGTTTAAAACATTCTTTTGCTTAGATAATCCTCCATAAAAAAATATAATACCTGGAATTGTCATTAATAATACCATTATTGTTGAAACAAGTACCCAGGCTGTATTTCCTGTATCTAAAATCATATAATCACAAAATTCGATTGTATTTTAAAATTTAATTTAAATTAATAATTTATAAATTATTTAAATTATTTTTTTAAAATATTATTTAATTAGTTATTTTTTAATATTTAATTTTTAATATTTAGTAAAATATATTTTAATTATTTTAACATTGTATTTTATTAATTAGTGAGTTTTATACTTTTTAAATTAAAATATATTTAATTTTTACTATTTTTAAAAATTGTTTGAGTAGGAATTTCCTTTCCATATTAACTATGTTTTTATAATATATAAATTTTAGTTTAATTCATTATTATTCTATTTAGCTTTAATTCTTATGCTTAAAACATTTCTAAAATTAAGTTTAATGTCTTATTTTTTATTTTATTTAAGAATTAAACATTTTAATTATTCTGTTTAATTTTTTTATATTAAAAAAATTCAGTTTTATTATAATTTTTCATCTTTTTAATTTTCAAAATAAAGATTTTTTAATTTAAAATAAATAGATTTAATAAATTTAATTTAAAAATAATATGTATTTTCAACTATTTTTTAAATTTTATTCTTTAAAAATATTTATTTTAAAATATGATAAAAATTAGTATGAACTTTTTATTAATTAAGTTATATTTAATTCTAATTTTAAAATAATTTTAATAATAAGGAGTTTTATTTATTTTAAAAGTTTACTATAATATGCTTTAGTTTGATATAATGCTGCTACTGGATTATGACCTAATACTCTATCTTTTGTTATTAATGTTGTTGTAAGTGCTTTTGAATATTTGTTAAATAATGTATCATGTCCTACACATAATCCAATTACAACATTTAAATCTGTTTTTTCCCTATTTAATATTTCTGCTTGTAAAATAGGATTACACATTATATTTCCAGTTATTTTTGTTTTTTCTTTTTTAAGTCCTACTGTTTCTGTTTTTTTCATACTTCCAATTTTACATGAGGCACTACATACTTCAAAACCATTTTTACGAAGAATTTTACCAAATATTCTACTTTCTCTTATTAATCTTACACATGTTGCAATTCCTATTTTTTTAAATCCCATTCTTTTTGCAAATTCAACTGTTTCTTCAACCCTTGTATATTTACAATAGAAATCTGCTTCAACTTCTGCTGCTATTCTAGATACTTTTCTGTTTTCTTCATCTTGGTAAATTTTATATATTTTATTTCTTTCCTCTTCACTTAATTTTATACTTGGACAATATTCGGGGTATTTACTATTTCTAAATTGACAATTTAAACTACAACAATCTATACATGTTTTCTTATTTTCTTTCATTTTATCACAAATTTAAATTATATTACTATTGTTATATTTTTATTGTTTTTCTTATAAGTTCTTATTTTCATGATTTTTTTAATAATTTTTTTCTTGTTTTTTTAAGTTTTGTTGTTTTTTATGGTTCTTTTTAATAATATTTTTATATGTTTAAAGTATATTTTTTATTATAATTTGGTCTTTTTTTAGAATATGTCCAAATTATTCCTATTTTTATTCTTAAAATTTAAATATTAGTTTTTTATTAATTTAATTATATTATAAATTTATACCTATAATTTCTTATAGATATTTTTAAAATTATTTTATTAAACTTTTTATTTTTAATAATTATAATTTTTATAAGGTATTTTAAAATCTTTAATTTAATATATGAATTTACTTTTAGATGATATTATGATAGAAACAGATGTACTTGTAGTTGGTGCAGGTCCTGCAGGATCAACTGCTGCTAAACATGCTGCATTAAATGGAGCAAATGTAATTTTAATTGATAAAAAATCTGAAATTGGAACTCCAAAAAGATGTGCTGGTGGAGTTTATGAAAGTGGTCTTAAATGGTTAGGAATAGAGCCTGATCCAAGATGGATTGCTCAAGTTATTGTTGGTGGATCTATTTTTGCTCCTGATGGAACTACTCTTTCTGTTGATGATGAAGTTCTTCCTGAAAAAGGTTATGTTCTTGAACGTAAAGTTTTTGATAAGTTCATGGCAATGGATGCAGCAAGAGCTGGTGCTAAAATAATGATTAAAACATTAGCTACTGATCTTAGAAAAGAAGAAACTGATGATGGTAATTATTATATTTTAACTTGTGAAAGATTTGGAAAAGAATTTGAGATTAAAACAAGAATTATAATTGCTGCTGATGGTCCAGAATCACATATTGCAAGATGGGCTGGAATGACTAAAAGTATTAAATCTAAAGATTTAATGTCTGGTGCTCAATATGAAATGTGTAATGTTAAATGTGATAGAAATGATTTAATAGAACTTCATATGGGTAAATTTGCTAAAGGAGGATATGCTTGGATTTTCCCTAAAGGGGGGGATATTGCAAATGTAGGTATTGGTATTTCTTCTGCACATAAAGATAAATCTGCTATAGAATATTTAAATGATTTTATTAAATCTTATCCTCCTCTTAAGGATGCTAAAGCAGTTGAATTAAATGTTGGTGGAATACCTATTGGTGGTCTTATAGATAATATATTTGGTGATAATTTCTTAGCTTGTGGTGATGCAGCAGGACAAGTAGATTCTGTTACTGGTGGAGGACTTATATTAGGTATGCTTGGTGGTATGTGTGCAGGTAAAGTAGCAGGTGAAGCTATTTCTGAGAAAGATTATTCAGCTAATAAACTTAAAGATTATGATAAACTTTTTGATGAAAAATCTTTTGGTGCTATGCATAAATTAGATGTTGGTCGTGAATTACTTGATTCATTTACTGATGAAGATTTTAATAATCTTATTCAAGCATTATGTGAACTTGATTTTACTGATGTAGGTGTTAAAGACTTCATCAAAGTTTTATTTAAATTATCTCCAAAATTAGCATTAAAATTTACAAAATTATTTAAAATAGTTTTATAAATTCTATTTTTCTTTTTTTAAATTAGTTTTTTTATTGGTTTTTTTAGTTTTTTTTAGCTTTAGAATTAGTTTTTTTATGTATTAATTTGTTTATATTATTTTAATTTAAGAATAAGCTATTTTTTAAAATTAATTTTTTAATATAATATTTTTTTAATTAAAATAAATATATAGTTGAATCTCTAATTATAATGGTTTAAATTTAAAATTTTAAAAAAAAGTAATAGGAATTAATTTAATTCCTTATTATAATATAAGTCATGTATATAATAAGTAATATTACGAATATTATTCCTTCTTTTCTATTTATTTCATCATTACTTCTAGCAAATAAATAAGCTAAAATTGTAACACCTGTCATTACTATAATATCAGTAATCATTTTAGGATCTATTGGCATTGGTATAATAGCACTACTAATACCTAAAATAAATAAAATATTAAATATACATGAACCTACTACATTTCCAATAACAATTCCATGGTCATTTTTCATAAGTGCTGTAATTGATGTTACTAATTCTGGTAAAGATGTACCTATTGCAACAATAGTTAATCCAATTAATGCTTCACTTAATCCAAATAAACTTGCAATATAACTTGCACTGTTTACAACAAAGTTTGATCCAATAATTACTCCAAATAAACCAATTATAATATAAATTATTGATTTAGGAATACTTAATTTTGCAATAATTGTTTCATCTTTAATTGATCTTACATTATTTTTTGCTTGTCTTACAAGAATATAAACATATATAATGATTCCAATAAAAAATATTATTCCTATTATTCTATTTATTGTTCCAATGAAGTATGCTACAAGAAGAAGTATAATACTTGATATTATTATAATTGGAAAATCTCTTTTTTCTAGTACTTCATCTACTTTTAAATTACCAATTAATGCTGAAATACCAAGTACTCCAAGAATATTGAATATATTACTTCCTACAATATTTCCAAGTGAGATTGCATTACTTCCTTTAAGTGATGCAGTTATGGAAACTGCAGCTTCTGGTGCACTAGTACCAAATGCAACAATTGTTAATCCTACTATAATTGTTGGTATTTTATAATTGTATGCAACATTACTTGCTCCATCTACAAAAACATCTGCTCCTTTGATTAAAAGAACAAAACCTATAATAAGCATTATTATTTCAATTATTAATTCCATTATCATCCCTTTTATCTTTGGATATTTTTTATATATTAAATAATTAATTTTAATTTAAAAACTTATTATTTAATAATATATTATATTATTATTCTAGTATTTAATAGTAAAATATTAAACTTTTTTAGTTAATTTTAGAAAAGCTTTAAGGTAATATCTAATTATATATAAATTATATATTTGTATAAAAGCTTTAGGATAATATATAAATTATATATAAATATAAGTATATTATATAAAATATTGGGAGTATAGAAATGTTATCTGAATGGTTTAAAAATAATCCTGTTAGTAAAAATAAGATGTTAGATGTTATAAAAGAATGGGAAGAAATTGAACCTTTTGAAACAGATGATATTTGTAGTCTTGAGGCTGCAGTAGCAAAACATGGTAGAAGATATGTAGCTTATCAAAAAGGAGTTTCAGAAGATACTATAAAAGAACATAAATGGAAATTTAAACGTTTTGATGTAAATGGAAAAAGAAGAAAAGAAACACCTATTCATAAAACTGATGAACAGGAACCAATAGTAGATATTTTTGCTGATTCTTAATTTTTTAAATTTTAATTAAATTTCTTTCCACATTCACTACATTCTTTAGTTTGTATTGCTATTATTCCATTACATTTATTACAAGTACATTTTTCCATATCTTTATTCATCATTTTATTTATACCTGTATTTTTAATTCTTTTAGCACTTTCAAGTGATGAGTAATTATAACGTTTTCTATTGTTTTTATCTTGTTTTTTAATTAGTTTACATGGAAATTCACTACATCTTCCACAATATTTAAATGTTTTTTTATTAAGACATTCTCTTATTTTACATTTTAAAACACTTTTAGTTTTATTTGAACTTTTAATTAAACATCCAGGACAAGGATTTGTTTTATTTAAGTGTTTTTCACATAGTTGACAGTTCATACCACATGGTGCAAACATTATGGTTTCAATTTTTGTAGGCATTTTCATAATTACACCTTTAAAGTCTAAAAATTTAAAGTATTTATATTCTGTTGAAAACTATTTTTTATAAAAATTTAAATTTAGTTAATACTTGAAAATCAATTTTTGAGAAAGTTTATTCTAGAAATTTCAACAAAGTTATATTTTTTTAAATTTAAATTTGTTTAATCTTTAATTTTTATTTTAAAAATAATTGCAATTTAACTATTTAATGTGATAATTTCTAGTAAGAAAATTAGATTAAAATTAAATCTTAAATATGATAATTTCTAGTAAAAAAATTAAGTTTGTAAAATTAACTTTTTAATAAAAATTAAATTAATAAAATTTAATTTTTTATTTTTTTATTGGCTTTTGATTTTAGTTCTTTTAATACATTGTCAATATCTTTTTGTGTTTTAAAATTACTTGTATCAAGTCCAAAATTTTTAAATTTATTATATAAAAGTTCTACATCAAAATCCAATAGTTCATCTAATCTTTTTTCAATATTCTTTGGTTTTAATTTCTTGTTTTTTAATTCATGCTGTAATACTTTTTTATAGTAAGTATTTGCAGTGTAAGGATTTAATCCATGTTTTTCAAGTTTTTCTTTAAATGCATCATTACTTGTAAATCCACCGAGTAATTCTTTAAGAATTTCATCATTCTTTTTTTCTTCTTCAGTTTTCCTAGAAAATATTCCCATTTTAATCCCACATCGTAATTTAATTTATTTATAAATTATATCTATTTTTTTATCTCTATTTATTTCTATTTATTCTTTCTTATTTCTTTTTATTCTTTTTATTTAAGTTATTTCTACTCTCTTTTTATTTTTTTATAATTTTTTTATAAAATTTCAGTTTATTTCTACTCTCTTTTTATTTTTTATAAAATCTTTAATACCTATTAAATTTCATTTTTTTCATTAATACCTATAAGTGAGATTATAACTGCAATAAAACATAATATTGTAGATATTATACATGCTATTTGTGAGCTTTCTGTTAATAAATTAAAGTATTTTGGAATTATTGGTACATCACCCATTATTATTGCAAATATTATAGTTAACATAGCAAGACTCATAGTTTGACCTATTACTCTCATTACTGTAATAGATACTGATGCACTTGGTGTTTCTTCTGGTGGAACTGAGCTCATTATCATATTTGTATTTGGGGATGAGAATATTCCATAACCTAAACCTTGTAATATCATTGCAATAAATATTATCCATAATGGGGTAGATTTATTTAAAAATATTAATATAAACAGTGCAATAGTTACAAAACTCATTCCAATTGCAGCTAATTTTTGTGAATCTATTTTATCTGAGAATTTTCCTGAAAATGGTGATATAATTGCCATTATTACTGGTGTTATCACAAGTAATATTCCAGTTGTTTGTGAATTTAAGTTTAAAATATATTGAAAATGGTAATTAAGTATATAAGTTACTACAAATGTTGCAATGTAACTTATTAATGATGCAATGTTTGATGATGAAAATCTTTTATTTTTAAATAATTTAAGATTAAATATTGGGTCTTTTACTTTTAAATCTGTTATAACAAATATAAATAAGAATATAATACCAATTATTGTAAATAATATTCCTTTTATTTGATTTAAGATTGTAAATCCGTAAATAAAAAAGAATATCCCAATTATATATAGTATAGATCCAATTTTGTCATAAGTTTCATTTTCATACATATTCCATTCATCTTTGACTTTAGATAATGATAAAAACAATGCAATTAATGTAAATGGAATTGTAAAGTAAAAAATAGTTCTCCAACCAAAATTATATGTTAATATTCCACTAATGAATGGTGCAATTGCAAGTCCAATGTATACTCCAGATATTATGATTCCTAATGCTTTTCCTCGATTTTTTTCTTCTACAGCTAATACAACAATACTTGTTTGTGTGTTATAAATCATTGCTGTACCAATGGCTTGTATTGCTCTAAATATTAATAATGTTATGTATGAATTTGCAAAAGTAGTAATTATTGTTCCAATTAAAAATATAATTAATCCTAAATTTAATGTTTTCTTGATTCCATTTTTCCCTGAGAATTTTCCAAGAGGTACAGCAGTTATTGCAACAGTAAATAAAAATATATTTATTACCCAATTCTGCATAATATTATTTAAATTAAATTCTTCTGCTAATTGGGGAAGTGCAACTGCAGGTGCTGCTGATATGAATGCTGCAATAAAAGAAGCTATAAATGATATTATAATAATATAATCCGATTTTTTCAGTTTCATTTTTATCCACTCTTAATAATTTAATAATTTTTTGAATTTAAGCATGGTAAAATTTTAATTTATTTTTTATTAAATTAAGTTAAATTTAGTTTATATCTATGTTATTTATATGTTTAAATTTTTCATTTATTTAATTAAAATTGATTCTATTAGTATTAATACAAATTATAAATTTAATTTATTAAATTCCTTTTAAGATTTATTATTATTTCTTTAACTATTTTGAAATTTTCTTAATTTATAAAATAAACTTTCTTAAATTTAATTTCCATATATTAAAATACTCTTTATATTTATATAAAAAATAGATATTTTTTTAAGTTTTTATATTTTCTTAATTTATTAATACATTAAATTTATATATTTGAATATATTAATTAATTATATAGTTTTTATAGTCGGTGATTAATGTGAAAGATATATTTGATAAATGTAAATTCGGAGACTTTGAACTTAAAAGTCATATAATCCGTTCAGGAATGTGGGAATCTCAAAGAAATAATGAAGGTTTCCTAAACCAGGCGGTTTTTGATAGATATGAACAAATCGCAAAAAGCGGAGTTGGGTTAATTAATTCAGAATTATTCTGTTTAGATCCAAGGGATAGATTTGCAGATTATTCAACCGATATGAATTATAAAGGATTTTTTAAAGATTATCAAGAAATTACTAGTTTAGTCCATCAATATGATGTTCCTATTTTTGGACAATTGGCATTCTTCTGGTACAATGATGGTCTTAATCAAAAAGTTGAACCTAATAATATAAGTATTGAAGGTATTAGACACTTACAAACTGATGTTATTATGGCTGCTAAAAAATTTGAATTTGCTGGATTTGATGGTATTCAAATTAATATGGGTAATAATTTTTATCTTAGTAATTTTATTAATCCTTATTTTAATCAAAGAGAAGATAATTATGGTGGAGATACTTTTAACCGTATGAGGATTATTCTTGAGATTCTTAAAGTTATTAAAAGTAATTATAATATCCATATTAATTGTAAATTAAATCCAAGTGATGGAAGAAAAGGTGGAATTAGTTTTGAAGAAAGTATGGAAATGTGTAAATTACTTGAAAAATATGGTGCAGATAGTATACAATTAACTGCTCGTACTAATACATTTTCAACAAATGACGGTAAACACCCATTTCTTACATATGCAGATAAATTAAGTGGAGAACTTAATATTCCAGTTATTTTAGGTGGAAGACTTAATGATATGGATACTATAAACAATATTTTAAATACTACAAATATTGAATTTTTCTCAATGTCTAAACCATTTGTTGCTCAACCTGATTTCTTAAAAGAATGGAAAATAAATGGCACTGGAAAAACTAAATGTAAAGGTTGCAGTAATTGTTATAGTAAAAAAGTAAGTACTTGCTTTGTTTATGGAAATGGCGATTAAATTCAATAGTTAATTTAGATTATTTACTTATTATTAAGTGAATAATTTTTTTAAATATTTATCTAAAAATTTAGAGATAAATCATTGTTTAAGTATATAAAAAATTGTTTGTATAGTATAAAACTATATATATTAAAAAGGTTAATAATTAATTGTTGGTGATAATTATGTTTATGGCAACCTTATATCAAATTTTTAAATATAAAGAAATTCCAGAAGATTTTGCACCTTATGTAAAATTTAAAGCAGCAGTAGATAAAAGAGAAACTATTAATCCTAATGATGAGATTGCTATTTTAGATGTTTCTGGAACAACTAGTCATCATATTTTATTCTTAGATGCTTATGATAATATTGATCAAATTAAAGAAGAATTAAAAGGTGCTGACTTAAAAGCAAATGTAAACACTTTAAAAATATTAGAAAGTCATTTATAGATTTTTCTAATATATTTTTAGCTATTTTTTGTTTTTTTAAATTTTTTAGTTTTTTTATTATAAATTAAGTTTTCAATGCTTTTTTTGTTTATATTTTTATTAATAATATGTTTTTTAATAAATTAATTTTATATTTTTGTATATCATTTTAATTATTAAAGTAACATGATTTTTAGAACTTTAATTACTTAATAATATTTAAAATTAGTTTTTAATATTTTTTATATTATTTAAATAAGTTTTTTATAAAAAGAGTAGTTTTTTTAAAATAATTGAAATTTATAAAAGAGAAGTTAAGCTTCATCTTTTTTAAATTTGGAGCGAATTTTATTTTTTTGTGTTTTTGAAATTTTAAATAATTCAATGAATCCACCTATTGTTACTAAGACTGGAACAATTTCAAGTTTACCCATTAACATATCTAAAATCATAGTAACCTTAATACTTGGAGCCATTGTTACACTAGTAATTCCTGTACTTAATCCATTATTTGTTGCTGCAGATACTACTTCAAATAAACTATATAATCCATTGTATCCATGTAAAATTAATACAATCCAACTAATGAATATTAAGATAAAGAACATAAAAATAAATGTTCCTGCTTCTTTAACTGCTTCTATTGAGATTTCAGTACCTTCAATTTTTAATTTAATTATACTTCCTTCAGGAGCTAATATTTCTTTAATATTTTTTTGAACTCCTTTTAATACTGTAATAATACGAATTACTTTTAAACCTCCTACTGTAGAACCAGAAGAACCTCCTATTAACATTAATGCCATAATAAATATTAATGAAGTGTCTCCCCAATTTAATAAATTATTAGTTGTTATAATTGTTGCACCAGTAGAGGTTATTGCAGATATTACAGTAAATATAATATGCATAGGTACTGTTTTTGTAAGGAAGTAAATTATAATACTTATTGTTACAATAGTTACTATAAGTGTTTTAAATTGTACATCTTCAAGTATTGCTTTTCCTTTTGTTTTATATACTTTATAATGTACTTGAAAACTTATAGCACCTAATATCATTATTATGATAGTTATAATGTTTATAATATTGTTATGGTAGTATCCAACATTAGCATTTTTAATACTCATACCACCAGTACAAATTGTAGCAAAACAAAGATTTATTGAATCAAATAAAGGCATTCCTGCAAGAAGATACATTCCTATTCCAATGAGAGTATAAATTACATATATTTCAATTGTTTTCTGCATTGTATTTACTAAACTAGGTTTAATCCTTTCTTCTCTTGCTTCAGATTTATATAATTTAGCAGCAGCTGTTCCTGGCTGTATAAGAACACCTATACTTAAAATTACTATTCCTAAACCACCTAACCATCCTTCATAACTTTTTAAAAATAGTAATGATTTTGGATATATTTCAATATTACTAAATAAACATAATCCAGTACCTGTCCATGAGGACATATTTTCAAACATTCCATCTAATATAGGCATTTGTAAGGTTAATTTCATTATAATTGCACCTAAAAAACTAGCCCAAATCCATGCTAATGTAGAAACAATCATTGCATGTTTTAATCGAATATTTGAGGATTTAACTGAAATTTTAGAAAGTGCAGTCCCTATTATTATTGAAATAATACAAACTGTAAAAAACACTAAAATTTCAGGTGTTTCTTTATAAATAATTGCAATTATTATAGGAACAAGTAATGCTATTCCTACTAATTGCATCATTTTCCCAAAGTAGTGGGTTATGATTTTTAAATCCATTTTGTTAATATATCTCATTAAGTTAAATTTTGGTAATGTCAATTTAAATAATTTTTTATTTTATTATATTGTAAATTCTTTAATAAAATTCTTTATTTTTAATTTTAAAGATTTATTTTTTTATTTTAAGTATTTTATCTATTTATTTTTTTTAGTTTATTTTTTTTAAATGTTTAAAATATTATACAATATATTTTAAGATAATTTACATAAATTTTTTAAATGATTATTATCAAATATTAAATTGTTATTTTTATTTATTTTTTAATAAATTTTTTAATTTATATAAAAAAGAAAACTAATTAAATTAAAGAATTAGTATGTATTATTATAATACTTTATATTGTAAATTTTAAAAATTTAAAAGGTATGAAAAGATGATATATTCAACTGAAGTAGAGAATATGTGTCCTGTTGCTAAAGCAGCTAATCATGGACCAGCACCGATACCTGAAGAAGGTAAATGGGTGCAATCTAAAGAAATTAAAGATATTTCTGGTTTAACTCATGGTATTGGTTGGTGTGCACCTCAACAAGGTACTTGTAAATTAACCTTAAATGTTAAAAATGGAATTATTGAAGAAGCATTAATTGAAACTATTGGTTGTTCTGGAATGACTCATTCTGCAGCTATGGCAGGGGAAATATTAGTAGGTAAAACAGTTTTAGAAGCATTAAATACTGATTTAGTTTGTGATGCTATTAACACTGCTATGAGAGAATTATTCCTACAAATTGCTTATGGTAGAACACAATCTGCTTTTTCTGAAGGAGGTCTCCCTATTGGGGCAGGTCTTGAAGATTTAGGTAAAGGTCATAGGAGCCAAGTAGGTACTATTTACAGTACTAAAAGTAAAGGTCCTAGATATCTTGAACTTACAGAAGGTTATATTACTGAATTAGGTTTAGATGAAAATAATGAAATTATTGGATATAAATATATTAATATAGGACAAATGATTGACAATATTAAATCTGGTATTGATCCAAAAGAAGCTATTGAGAAAGCAAGTGGTCAGTATGGAAGATTTGATGAAGCTGTTAAAACAATAGATCCTAGAAATGAGTAAGGGAAGAGGTTATTATGAGTTTATTCGAAGGTTATGAAAGAAGGATAGATCAAATTATCCCTGTACTTAATAAATATGGTATTAAAGATTTAGAAGAAGCTAAATCTATCTGTGAAGAAAAAGGATTTAATCCATATGAAATTGTTAAAGATGTTCAACCTATATGTTTTGAAAATGCATGTTGGGCTTATACTGTTGGTGCAGCAATTGCAATTAAAAAAGGATGTACTAAAGCATCTGATGCTGCAAAAGCAATAGGTGAAGGATTGCAATCATTTTGTATTCCTGGAAGTGTTGCAGATAATAGAAAAGTAGGTCTTGGTCATGGAAATCTTGCATCAATGCTTTTAAGTGAAGAAACTAAATGTTTTGCATTCCTTGCAGGGCATGAAAGTTTTGCTGCTGCTGAAGGAGCTATTGGTATTGCAAATTCTGCAAATAAAGTTAGAAAAGAACCTTTAAGGGTTATATTAAATGGTTTAGGAAAAGATGCAGCTTTAATTATTTCAAGAATCAATGGATTTACTTATGTAAAAACTGATTTTGATTATTTCACTGATGAACTTAATATTATTGAAGAAAAAGCATATTCTAATGGTGAAAGAGCAAAAGTTAAATGTTATGGTGCAAATGATGTTAGAGAAGGTGTAGCTATCATGCATCTTGAAGATGTTGATGTTTCTATTACTGGTAACTCAACAAATCCTACTAGATTCCAACATCCTGTAGCAGGAACCTATAAAAAAGAATGTATGGAAAAAGGTAAAAAATATTTCTCAGTTGCTTCTGGAGGAGGAACTGGAAGAACACTTCACCCAGATAATATGGCAGCAGGACCTGCTTCTTATGGTATGACTGATACTATGGGAAGAATGCATTGTGATGCACAATTTGCAGGTTCTTCATCTGTACCAGCTCATGTTGAAATGATGGGATTAATTGGTATGGGTAATAATCCAATGGTAGGTGCTACTGTTGCTGTAGCAGTTGCTGTAGAAGAAGCTATGAAATAATTTCATAGTTTTTTATTTTTTATTTTTAGTTTTTTAGATAAGCTAATTTTTTATTTTGGGTTTTTGATGGTTTTTTTATAGTTTAAGTATTTTAGTTTTTTTTATTCTTTAAGGTTAATTTTTAGATAATTTAATGTTAAATAGATTTTTTTTAAATTTAATTTATTCAAATTTAATATTATCTATAGTTTTTACTAATTTATCTGCTAAATCATATGTTTTACTCATAGGTTCATATGAAAAGGTTTCATATACTACTGTTGGAATTCCACTTTCAAGAATTGGTAAAGTCATATATGGTGGACTAGTACGATACTCTGGAGCATAATAAACTATTTCTTCTATTTTTTCAAGTAATATATTCATATATTTTTCAGATTCATCATCAAAACCAGGTGCAAATACAAAGTTACTTTCTTCATATTTTCCAGGACCTACTTTACCTTTATTTCCATGAATATCTACTGCAAAATTATATTTTTTACTTGTAACGTGAGGAACAACAAATTCTCTTGCTAATTTTTGACCATCCATACGTCCTTCTGTTTCTTTATCAAGTTCTTTTTTAACATTAATATTATAAATATAATATTTATAATTAAGACTTGTATCTTCACTTAAAATAGTATCAAATAATGCTCTATGTGATTTACTTTCTAATGGATGCATACCAATTAAATAAGCTATTTTTACTTTAGAGTTTTTATTACCATATGGTCCATGTATGTGTACTGATCCTCTTTCATTTTCTCCAATTAACTTACCATTATATTCTTCTGAATTTATTTTAGCAATATCTGTAGGTTCTTCTGGATAATTTTCAAACATTTAATCACTATTTTATTTATTTTTCTTAAACTTATTTCTTTATTGAAATTTTGTAGAATAAATTTTCTTTAAAATATTAATTATTTTTTAAATTTTTATAAAAAATAGAAATATTTTATTTTTATTAAAAAATTATTCTTTTATTTAAATTAATAATATTTTTCTTTGTTTAATAATTTTTTAGTTTCCTTCCAATTTGGATAAAATTTATTCATAAGATTTTTAAACTCTTTTCCATGATTTGGGATATATAAATGTGTTAATTCATGAATAATTACATATTTTAAACATTCTGGAGATTTTTTACATAACTGTAAGTTTATCCAAATTCTTTTCTTTTGTATATTACATGTTCCCCAACGAGTTTTCATATTTTTTACTCTCCACTCATTAGGATGTTTTCCTACAATTTTTATACATTCTTCTAAAATATTAGGTATTTTTATTTTAATCTCTTTTCTATACCATTCAATCATTGTTCTTTTTCGATTCTCAAAATTAGAATTTTCTTTAACAGGTAAATAAATAGTATTATTTTTTATAAAAATATTTTTATAATCATTATTCTGATTAATAATTTGAAGAGTGTATGGTTTTCCCCATAAATAATGTGTTTCTCCAGTGATATATTTAATTTCTCTTTTTTTAGCTTTTTCTGACTCTTTTATTACAATTTTTTGTTTATTTTTTATCCATTTTGTTTTTGAATCTGCAAATTTTATAATATTTTTTTGAGAAATAGATAATGGTGCAGATATTTTAACTTCACCATTAGGTGGTAAAACACGTAAATACATATTTTTTATCTTTTTTCTTTCAATAATTATAGGTATACCATTTATTTCTATTTTGTTTTTCATTTAATCACTAGAATTTAAAAAAATTTTAAAAGAAATAAAATCTTTTAATTTTAAAATATTCCTGATTTAAGAATGTTTTCGTTTACCTTTACTTATTGTATAATTTGGTATAAATGTGGATGTTTTTTTAATATCATTTGAATTTATCTTTCTACATCTTGATTCTTGGAGTAATAATATTTTATGGTCATAATATTTAGGTAGAAAATCATCTTTAGCATCTATTAATCCTCTATATTTCACATCAATTTCTCCAGTTCCCCCAATATCAAATGTTAATATTTCTGTAGGATTAAAATCTTCAAAAAACATTTCTAATTCAATAGTTTTATACATCGGTGCTTTATAATGGATTATCATTACATTATCTGATCTTTTTTGTAGTTTAATGTCATTCTCCTCTATTTTTAATGTTTCTCCAGAAAATTCTTTTTTAATGGTTAAATATGAACCTATTTCTCTTGATGTCATAATTTCACCTTCTACTTAATAATATTTTATAAGTTTTATCTTTTTATAAATTTTTATAATTTATTTATATTAAATAGATTTAAGACTTCTTAAAAATCTTTTAAATTTAATTTATTTTTGATTTAAAAGTAATATGGTTTAAAAGCTTAAAATTTAAAATGGGTTTAATTTTACTTATAAATCTAAAATTTCTATAGGTGTTTCTATAATTTTTATTGGATATGTATTTTCATAATCTTTTATATTTCCTTGACCATATTTTACAAGAACCATATCTATCCCTGCATTTTTTGCTGCATTTATATCTGCATCTTTATCTCCAAAGTATAATACTTCTTCTTTTTTAATATTTTCTTTTTTAATAATTTCATTTAATCTATATGGGTTTGGTTTATCTGGGATATTTTTTTTATAACCTGAAATATATTTAAAATTTATGTCTTTGAATAATTTTTTTGTAAAATATTTTAGGAACTTTTCTTCTCTATTAGAACATATAGCTAAAGTAATGTTTTTATTTTGTAATTCCTTTAAAACGGTTTTTATATTATTATAAGGGAATGTATTTGGTTTTTCATATTCTTGATATATTTTATTATATATTGTATATACTTCTGTTTCTTTTCCAGCATCATTATCTTTTAGAAAATCTCTAAAATCTTGATAGTATAATGTTTTTAAATCTTTTTTATATGTAGGTTTACCACATAATTTTAAAGCTTTATTTACACAATATATTGAATCGTAGATTGAGTTAACTAAGGTTCCATCAAAGTCAAATATATATAGTTTTTTCATAAGTTTAATTTTGTTTATTTTATTTAAAATTTTTACTTTTTTTAAAGTTTATTATTTTTTTAGTTTATATTATTTTTGTGAGTTTTTTCTAGTTAATGTTTTTTTTACGTGTTTTAAGTTTTTTATTATTTAATTAGTATATTTGTAGCTTTTTGTCTTTATTATTAAAATTAGAATTTAATATTCATTAATTATATTAAATATTATTTTTAAATATAATTATTAATTATTAATTTTAAAGTGGTTTTATGAAGAAAGCTTATATTTTTGATTTTGATGGAACAATTGCAAATACATTTGCAGACTCATTAATTGCATTTAATAAAGCATTAATTGAATATAATTATCCAACATTAGCTCTTAGTAATCTTGATAATATTAATTATTTAGATTTTAGAAATTTTATAAAATCATTAAAAAATATAGTTAATGTAGAGGATATTCCAAAATTACAACTTGCTTATAAAAATAATTTTTTAAAAGGAGCAAATAGGCATACTGAATTGTATCCAGGAATTAAAGAAGTTTTAAAAACTTTAAAAAATAGGGGAATTAGCCTTTCAATATGTTCTAATCGTGATCAAGAATTACTTGAATTTCTTGTAGATTCTCTTTTATCAGATATTCAATTTTCACAGGTTATTGGTTATGTTAAAGATGAACCATCTAAACCTAATCCATATAAACTATTTAAGATAGCTGAAAGTGAAAATATTAGTATGGATGAAGTTTTATATTTTGGTGATAGAAGTGCAGATATTTTAACTGCTCAAAATGCATCTATTGATATGGTTTTAGTATCTTGGGGTCAAACAGATGATATTGCACCTCATTGTAATTATCCTGTAAGGATTATTAATAATCCATTAGAAATTTTAGATTTATAATATCTAATTTTTTTAGAACTTTTCTGTTTTTAAACTTTAATTTATTTAATAATCTATTTTTTTCGGTGATTATATGAAAAAATTATTTATATTTGATTTTGATGGAACATTAGTTAATACATTTGAAGATTCTGTTATTGCATACAATAAAGCTTTAGAAATACATAATTTACCAATATTTCAATATGAAAATATTGAAGATCTTAATTTTAATGATTTTATAAGTCAAATGGGATCTGATGAGAAAATACTTGAAACTTATGAAAAAATCTATGAAAATAGTTCTAATGTTCATACTAAACCTTATCCAGGAATATATGAATTATTAAATAAATTAACTAATTCAAATTGTGAAATTGCAATTTGTTCAAATCGTATACAATATTTACTAGATTTATTAACTAAAAAACTATTTCCAAGTATTGATTTTAAATTTATTATTGGTCATATTCTTGGTGAACCATTTAAACCAGATCCTAGTGTTTTAGGAAAAATATTAAATAATGTTTCTTATGATAAAAAGGATATAATTTATATTGGTGATAGGAAAACTGATATTATAACTGCTAAAAACTCTGGAATTGATGTTGCTATTGTAACATGGGGTCAGGGTGAAGATGAAGATTATAATGATGATTATGTTTTAAAAGTAGTTAACTCTCCTTGTGAGCTTTTAGATTTATAATTTTTTTATTTATTAAGTTTTTTTATTTATTTTATTTTGTTTTTTTATTTATTGGGTTTTTTTTATTTTGTTTTTGTTTTTTGTGTTTTTTTATTTATTGGGTTTTTTTAAGGATTTTTTTAATTTTTATATTATCTTATTTTATTAATAATAAAATTAAAATATATTTAGAATAATTTTTATATTATTATATATTATTAACTTTCAGGTTGTGTAAGTAATGGTAGAGGATATGCACATTATAGAAGCTTTAGGTAAAACTGAAGTTATTATTAAAAATGGTAAAGTGGTCTCTATTGGTGAACCTAATATTGATTATTGTCCAATATTTAAAAAAATAGAAAATGTTGATCAATTTGATAAGGAATTTATTAAAAGAAATATAGAACGTAGAATAAGAGAATTTGGTATGTGTACTCCAGAAAGACTCCTTGATTTACCAGATATGATGTCTTTTGGAATTAGTGAAATTCTTAAAACAAATTTTGAATTAGGTAAAATTGATTGTGTTGTTGGTGTATGTGAAGGTGTAGGTACTCTTATTATGACTAATCCTAATTTAATTCAAGCAGTAGGTGGAAGAGTTTCTGCTCTTATAAGTACAACTCCAATTCCTGAAGTTATTGAAGGTGTGGGATATGAAAATGTTATAAATCCTAAAACTGCTGAGCTTAATCCTATAAAAGGTTTAAAATTAGCTATTAAAAGAGGATATAAAAATATTGCAATTACAACTTTACCATCACCTGTAATTAATGAAATTAGAAATTATCCACTTCCTAATGATGTTAATGTTTATGTCTTTGTTGCGCATACAACAGGAATTAGTATGGATGATGTAGAAAAAATATTTCATGATGCAGATGTTGTAACTGCTTGTGCTTCTAAGAATATTAGAGATTATGCAAATAAATTTAAACCTTATTATTCTGGTTCAAAAGTTCCTATCTTTGCAGCAAGTGATATTGGAAGAGAATTTCTTGATAATAGATTAAAATTTATTAATAAACCTCCCTCTAATAATGAAAATTATCCTTTAAATAATGATAATATTCCTAATCCTTTAATTTAATTCTTATTTTTTTTAATTTAAGTGGCTGTTTAAAACTATTTTTTATAAAAATTTAAACTTAGTTAATACTTGAAAATTAATTTTTAAGAAATTTATTATAAAAATTTTTAAGGATTTCAACAAAACCTTGATTTATTTGAAGATAAGGTCTTTTTTATGTCAAAGACATCATAAAAATAAGATTTCAACAAAGTCTTGATTTATTTAAAGAAATCTAATGTATAATTATTATTAAGTTCTTGGTATTCTTTTTTAAGAAATGATTTTTGATTTGCTTTTGTTATTTCATATGTTTTTTTCACATGCCCAAGTAATAATGGAGAATTAGTATCATGGAATCTATAATTAAAAACGGCTTTTTTTGGTGTTTTATTAGCATAACAATATTTACATCCATTTAAACAACTATCATATTCTCCAATGTCCCGAGTTTCTATACAATGACAACCTGGCCTTGTTCCTTTATGTTTTAGATTTCTAAATTTAATATTATTTGCTTTTCCAAGTATATTTAAATCTCTACATGCTGATTGTTTTATACCATACTTTTCATAATTATAATCTGTTGCACATGTTTGGATTATGAAATCATATTTTTTAGCAATATATCCTAAATTTTTAGCTATTATATTCTTATCTTCTTGAGTTAAAGGTATTATTTCATGCATATTCTTTTCTAATTTTTTATACATATCTACAAAACTAAAAATACATCTATCAATATATGGTGATAATTTACTTCCAAGATATTCAAAACATTTTTTATGTTTTTCAATTGTATATTTTTCAGTTATTAATATAGGATCGTATCTCCAGGTTATTCTTTCTTTTCCTACTTTTTTTGATAATTTAATAAGTGTATCAATACTTTCATCTATTTTAGGTACTTTAGGTTCAATTTCTTTATCATATGCAGTTATTGTATAGAAAAAATAAGTATTGAACTTATTTGTAATTTTATCAATATCTTTTAAAAGAGGTTTATAATTTTTTGAACAGAATACAACACAATCTATTAATTTATTATCAAGTTCTAATTTAGATATTTTATTTGGATACATGGGGTGTTTAACATAAACATATCCTTCTTTAAATCTTTTTAATAGCCATTTTGAATAAAATGAAGGTATATCTGTTCTTGAACTTACATCTAATATCATTATTTTTATCCTTTAATTTTATCTGTTTTTATAATAAAAATATTAATATTCTTTTATTCTAAATATTATATTAGATTTATTAAGAAAATTTATTTTATTTTATTATTTTCTTAAATTTTAGGAATGATTTATTGTTTTCTTTAGATACTGTTGTATGTTTTAGGAATGATTTATTGTTTTCTTAAATATTATTATAGATTTATTTGAATACATTCCTTAATTTATTTAATAGCTTAAATAATATTAATTTTATAATATTATTTATTTAAAAAGTGATTCTTATGGATTATGGTAAAGTTTATAAAGATTCTATTATTAATTTAATTAATATTAATGAAAAATTAATTAATTCTGTTGATAAAAAAGCAGTTTTTGTTATATGTGATGATGATACACGTAAATCAATTGATGAAAATTTTTCATATATTAATAGTTTCTTATTAACTGAGTATGTTATTCAAACAGAATATGATAATTTTAAAGAACTTTATTCTTATGTTTCTGGTGTATTTAAGAATGAATACATTTATAAATATTTACTTCAAGTTTTTGGAGAGTTACTTGAGGAATATTTAAGAGTTGCAGAGTTTAAATTTGAATTAATGAAAAAAACAAATAATAATTCATTTACTAATTTTGATTCTGATGCATTAAATAAATTTTTTACAGAATATCAATTATTAATTGATGAATATGATTTATTTAAATTAGAATATTCAAATGTTGAACATTACTCTTTATTAGGTGATTATGCTAATCAAATTAATAATGGTTTTAAAAAGAATATTAATTAATATTTTATTCTTTTAATTTTTAAAATTTTAATCATTATTTTAATAAAAAATTTTAAATATTTAATTATTTAAACTATTTTTTATGAATTCAAAAACATTTTTTAGAACTGAACCTGGGTATAACACATTTCAAAAGGTTCTTGTTTATGTTTCATCTTTATTATTGATGATTATGTTATTGTTAGATGTTTATGTTTACAAGTCTTTAAATGATTTTAAAATTTATACTATTGTAATATTTATAGTATTGTCTTTTTTATATATTATATCAAGAAAAGTTTCTGATTTTGTAAGATCTGATGCAATATTATGTGTTTTTCTTAGTGTCGGTTTAATAATCAGTGGAATTTTATCTTTATTAGTTTATAAGATAAATATTCTTTATGTATTGATTATTTTAGTTTCTGGAATTTTAAGTTTTATCTCATTTATTCCACATGCTCTTAAGAAATAATAATTATTTTTAATTTTAATATTAATTCTTTTTCTTTTATTTTTCTTTTTACTTAATCTAATTTTTTTATTTTGGAATATTATTTTTTAATTTATTTTTAATTTTTTAAAATTCTTATTTTTAAGTTTAATATTAACTATTAATTTTTAGTTTAATTTATTTATTAAATTTATTTTTATTATTAAAACTTTTATTTTAATTATTTACTTATATTACATATTTTTAAATATTTATATTATATTTAAATATAGAATATAAAATATTATTTAGTTTTATTAATTTTTTATAATTATTTTTTATTTTAAATATTTATAAATTGTTTATTTTATAAAATTATTAATATTTTTATTTATTTTTATTATTTATAAATAATTTATTATTATGATATTATATAAATTATTATTTAATGTTTGTATTATTTTTAACTTTAATATTTATTTTATTTTTTAAAAATAATTATTTTAAATATTTTAATTTTTTAATTTTTTTTATTTTGTCATATTTTTTTAGAAATTTTTAGAAATATTTATATATTATTATGACAAATTATTATTTAGTTCTACTTGGAGGTAGAAATTGTGGTAGATGGAAAGTTAAATAAAGAAATGGGAAAAAGGATTAAAAAATTAAGACTATCTCAGAATCTTAATCAATCAACTATCGCTGATTATTTGGGGGTAAATCAGAGTACAGTTGCAAAGGTTGAATCTGGGAATAGATCTTTAAATTTAAATTCATTAATTAAATTAGCTACTCTATTTGGTTGTTCTAGAGAGTATCTTCTTGGAATGACTGATGAGTATGTCCCATTAAATTTTGCATTCCGTTCTAAAAATGTTGATGTAAAAAATTTAGAAGCTATTGCAGCTATTAATAAAATTGTCTTAAATATTGATTTTTTAAATGATTTAAAAGATAATGAGGAGAATCAAAATGAAAAGTCTAATTGAATTAAATGCACTTGCAGTAGAATTAAGAGATGAATTAAATATTAGTCCTTATTCTTCTATTGATTTATTTAACATTATACCATCTTGCTTTACTTCAGCTACTTTAATATTTTACCCAATGTCTGATTATACTAGTGGTATGTGTATTCGTAATGGTGATGAAAGTATTGTTGGTATAAATTCTTCTACATCTTTAGGTAGACAAAGATTTACACTTGGTCATGAGATGTATCATTTATTATATGATGAAAACTTTTCTGATGAGTTAAGAGTTTGTAATTTTGATGATGAAACTGATTCAGAACTTGAAGCTGAGAATTTTGCATCATTTTTAATAATGCCTTATGAAGGTCTTAAAAAACATATGAAAATTCATAATATTAAGAAATGGACTTTAGATGATGCTATTGTTTGTGAACAATATTTTCAGATTTCACATCAAGCTTTACTCTATAGATTGCTTCAACATAAATTTGTTAATCAAGAAGAGTATGATAAATTATTAAATGTTAAAATTACTCATGAAGCAAAATTAAGAGGTTTTGATAAATCAATTTATGAAAAAACTAATTGTACACGTCATGTTGTTGGTAATTATGTTCGTCTAGTTGAAAAAGCATATCATTCTCATCTTATATCTAAAGATAAAAGAAATAGTATGTTATTAGATGGTTTTCAAGATGAAATTGTTTATAAATATGAAGGGTGACCTTTATGGAAAATAGACCAGCTTATTTACTTAATGATGTATTGTTTTTATTTATTAAATTAGATATTGAGGATGTTTTAATAGATCAATTTTCTAATATGATTATTACTCCTTTAATATATGAAGAGTTATCATTAGAACCATATGTTAAAGAAAAATTAGATAATTTAATTAAAAATAAAGTAATTAGTGTTAAGGATATTAAAGTTTTTTCTAATGAATTTGAGATTTTCATGGAATTAAGTTGTAATGATTATTTAGGTGATAATTCAGCATCTTTACTTGCAAAAGCATATGTTAATAATGGAATTTTTGTATGTTGTTATATTGAAGATTTTAAAGATTACCTTAATAAATATAATATTGACAGTTTAAGTTTTGAAGAGATATTAGATAATGGAATTAAAAAAGATATAATTAATCATGAGGATATTATTGATATTTTAGATAAAATGGAACATCTTAAAGTATCTTTTAAAGAAGAATATCTCTTAGAGTTAAGAAATAAATATCATATTAATTAATTTTTAACTTCTCATTTAAAATTTAAAAAGGTTTTGTTTAAATAATTTTTGATGGTGTTTATTGGTGAATATGTATGATTTTTTATAGTTTAAATCTATAAAATTATTATTTAAAATTAGTATTTTATCTTATACAAAAATCTTTATTGTATATTTTAATTATTTGGGTGAATATGTATGATTTTTTATAATTTATCATAATTATGTGTTTAATGTTTGCATTTGAATTTTTTTTAAGTTCTTCAATTTCTCACATTATTGTTTTGTATTTTTCACTTTTTATAAATTTTTTAAATTCAAAATGTAAATTTTAGACATTTAATAAGTTAACTATTATTTTTCAATTATTATATCTTTATTATATCTGTTTTTTTAATTGTATAATAGTTAACTTTATTCTTTTAACTTATAAAATAAAATTAATTAAAAAGGGGGTTTAATTTTATTTTATTTAACTAATTGAATCTTATTTAATTTAAGAATTCAATAAGTTATCTTTTTTCTCCTTTTTTTTTATTTAAAATTAAATTTTGAGGAATTAAAATGGAAATGAATAAAGAAGATAAGTTAAAATTATTACCTTTAATTTTAGGTATTTTAGGAATAATTATTGGTATTATTGAAGGTTTAAGTTGTCCTATGATTTATGGATGGGAAAGTATTATTTCAGAAATTTTTATTGCAATTATTGGTGGTTTAGCTGGAATATTCCTTTATTGGAAAACTGAAGAAACATTTTTATCTGGTATAGAATTTATTATAACTGGAATTTTGATGTTTGCATTATTAACAAATATGGCAACTATTGGAGCAATATTATTTGTTTTAACTGGTATTATCACTTTCTTTGTAAGTGGAGATTTCTCTATTAAAAATAAAAAATTAATTTCTATTCCTATTTGTACAGTTGTTATATTATTTGTTATTTTTATTATTGTAGGATTCTCTGGAGCAATGTTTGAAAGTAATCTTGCAAATGAAGTTAGTTTATCTAATGTAAATGTTGCAGGTGGTAACTCATTTGGATATTATGAAGAGAATATAACTGCAGATCTTACTCTTAATACAAGTTTAAATTATGTTGAAGCTGATGTAAAATATTTTGATAAAGATGGTAAAGTTTTACGTAATGATATAATGTGGAATCAAAATAATGTAAATCCTGGAGTATATAAAATAAAAAGTACTTATTTTGATACAGATCAACCTGCAAGAGCAGAAATTTCTTTAAAAAATGATGCTACAGATAATGATACTTTTTATACTAAAAATATAACATTTTAACAATCTTAATTATTATTGTGAATTGATTATTTATTTGTAGTATAAAAATTAATTTTCTTACTAGTTTGATTCATTTAATTAAATTATTCTTTATTGTTTAAGTGGAAAATTAGTTTTAATTATTTTTTTCTTTTTTTTCATTTTTTAGGTTATATTGGGTTTTTTATTGTTTTTTCTTTTTTAGTTTATATTTAGTTTTTTTTAATTATTTTTTTATTATTTTAAATTTCTTTTTAAAATAATTTTAAATCTTTATTTGACTTAAATTCTTATTTACTAGGTTAATTTTTAATTATTTCTATTATCTTCTTTATTAGCTTTTTTAATTATTTTTTATTTATATTTTAATGGAACCCATTCTATTTCTACATTATTTTGATTATTTAAAACCCAATTATAAACTCTCATTTTTAAATTATTTTTTAGAATTTTATTAATTTCTCCAGATTCTTGTAATTTTATAGCTTTAGATTTTAAGTCATCTAGTTCTATATATAATTCTTTTTCATCTTTATTTTCATTAATGATTTTATTTAATATATCAATAGTAATTTCATAACTTAGTTTATAATATTTGTCTTTAGTTGTCTTTACTTTTAATTTCTTTAATCTTTCTTTAGATATTTCATTCCTTTTCTTAATTTCAATTCTACTTTTCATATTTACATTTTTATATTAAAACATTAATAGATATATGTATGAATATATGATTTTTTAGAGGAATTATTTTTTCTTTAGGATAAGTTAATATGAAAAAATTGTATATATTTGATTTTGATGGAACTTTAATTAATAGTATTGAAGATTCTATGGTGTGTTTTAATGAAGTTTTAAAATCATTTAATTTACCTCAATATGAAGTTGAGGATTATGATAATTTAGTATATAGTGATTTTAGAAATTTTTTAAACTCTTTGATAGATAATTATGATGATAATAATACTCTTTGGAATAAGTTAATAAGAAACTTTGTAGAAGTATATCATAATAATAAAAAACCAAATACTTGTGTCTATAATGGAATATATGACTTACTTAATAAACTAGTTAAAAAAGGTATTGATTTAGCTATATGCTCTAATAAAGAATCTTTTATTTTAAATGATTTAATTAATAAATACTTTTCTAGTTATAATTTTAGTATGATTTCTGGTTCTGTTGAAGGTATTCCAGATAAACCTAATCCATATAGATTAAATAAGATTGTTGAAAAATTAGATTATAATAAAGAAGATATTTTATATATTGGAGATAAAGATACAGATATTGAAGTAGCAAAAAATGCAGGTTTAGATATTGCATTTGTAACTTGGGGACAATCTACTAGTAAAGATCTTGAAAGTGATTATCCATTAAAATATGTAAGTAATCCTTATGAATTATTAGATTTTTAATATTTTTCTAATAATTTAATTTTAAATCTTTTTTGATTCTATTAAATTTGGATAATATTTAACATTAATTAATAATTTTAATATAAATATAGAAATTTTTAAAATATTTTTTTAATATTTATATATCAACATTTAATATAAATATAGAAATTTTTAAAATTATATATAACCTCTAAAATTCATTTTATTATATTTTTAATACTTTAAAATTTCTTAAATTTCTTAAATTTAATTTTGATTTAAAAGTCTTTTTGATTAATTGAATTTAAATTTTTAAATAAAATAAGTTTTTATGAGTTTTAAGAACTTAAGTTTTTAAATAATAATTTTTTTATTTTAAATTAGCTATTTAATAATAAGTTTAGGATGGTATCATGTTAAGTGATGATAATGAAAAATTAATTAATGAGCATATTAATGAAATAATTGAAAACTCTGATGATTCTGATAATGAAAGTTTTATTACAGAATTAAAACTAAGAATATGGTCTTATGTAAATAATGTTTTTAGTAATAATGTTAAATTAAGTGATGAATCAATTAATAAGTTATTATCTAATATTGTTGATGAAAAAGATTTTAATAAAAATATGGAATATAAATGGGCTTTAAATCAAATAGTTGATAGTAAATTATGTGCTAAATGTGGAACTTGTAGTGTTGTATGTCCTAATAGTATAATTGGCTTTGATGAAACACCATATCTCAAAGAAGAATGTTTAAGGAGAGGTAATGGAATGTGTCAAGAGGTATGTCCACGTATGACTACTGGCCAATATGAAATTAGATCTAGATTAAATCTTAATGAAGAATATTATTTTGGAAAATCTCCACATATTAAAGGTCAATCTGGAGGATATGTTACTAATTTTCTTAAATTTTTAATTAGAGATAAAAAAATTGATGGTGTGGTTGTTGTTGGTGATGATAACTGGAAACCAGTAAGTTTAATTATAACTGATGAAGAAGGTTTAAATGATACAACAAGAAGTAAATATTCTATATCTTCATTACAAGCTGTTCGTACTGCAGGAGAAATGGGACTTGAAAAGATTGCAGTAGTTGGACTTCCATGTCAAGTAGCAGGTTTAAGAAACATTCAGTATCATCCATATCTTGCTAAACATGATTATGAAAGAGGTAGAAATGGAAAACCTGCTAAGTTACCTAAAATTGAATATGTAATAGGATTATTCTGTACAGAAAAATTTGAACATGAAGAATTACTTAGAGTTCTTAAAGAAAAGAATATTAATATTAAAGATGTAGTTAAATTTGATGTTAAAGGACCAAATTTTGTTGTAAAAACTGATAAAAAAGAATTTAAAATTAAACTTAGTGAAATTAAACCATCATCAGGATGTATGATGTGTAAAGATTTTGATGCAGAATTAGCAGATATTAGTTTTGGTGATAAAGGATCTCCTGAAGGATATACAACAGTAATTACAAGAACTAAAAAAGGTGAAGAAATACATAAATATTTTAAACTTGAAAAAGGTGTTGAAGTTAAAGATATTGACTTTTTAAGAAAATTTAAACTAAAAAGATTTAATAAAGAAGTTCAAAGAAGAGAAGACAATAATGAATTTAACTCCTTTTATTATCTTTGGAAATATCCAGGAGTAGGTTGTGGGCAAAAAGGTTTAGCATATATTAGGTTCAGAGCAAATATTGGGGGATATTATAATCCTGATACTGTATTAAAACTTGCAGAACTTACTAAAAAATATGATGCAATATTTAAAATTACAACAAGAGAAGAATTTGAAATTGAAGGTATAAAATTTAAAGATCTTGAACCATTAATTGAAGAATTAAAAGAACTTGATATTGCTAATGGTAGTGAAGGTCCTAATGTAAGAAGTATTATTGCATGTCCTGGTAAAGAAAGATGTTTATTAGGTTTAATTAATACTGTAGATTTAGGTCAAAAATTAGAAGATATTTATAAGGAGAAACCAGCTAATTATAAATTTAAAATAGCAGTATCAGGTTGTCCTAATAAATGTGTAAGAACTGATGTTACAGAATTTGGTGTAAATGGTGTAAAATTCCCTATAACTAATGATAAATGTAATGGTTGTGGAAGATGTGCAGATGTATGTAAAGTAGATGCTATTGAAGTTAGGGGAGATACTGCAATAACAAATTATAATCTTTGTTATGGTTGTGGAAAATGTATTCATGCATGTCCAAATGACTCAAAAGATATTAAATTTAAAGGGTATTCTGTATATATTGGCGGAAAAAGTGGTAGAAAATCTGTTATTGGAAATAAAATATTTGTTAAAAATGAAGATGAACTTTTAAAAACTTTAAATGCAGTATTTTATATGTATAATAAATATGCAGAAAAACCACAAAAAGAAAGATTAGCAGATACAATGAAACGTATTGGTGAAATTAAATTCTTAAATGAAGTAGAAAATTATAAAAACTCTTTATAATTTTTATTTATTATAATTACTCTTCATTTTTTAGTATTTTTTGTTTATTTTTATTATTTTTTTAGTATTTTTTTATTTTCTGTATTTATGCTATTTTTTATTTAGTTTTTCATTTTTTTAGTATTTTTTGTGTATTTATATTTTTTTTAATTTATTTGAAGCTTATATTTTTAACTTGTTTAACTATTTATTTAATAAATATTTTTAAATATTTTTTTAAATAATATATTATTATAATTAATTTTTTTAATATATACTTGGAAATATTTAGTTTATATTTTCTTAATATATAATTAAAAATTTTCAAGATAATTAATAATTTATGTTGATATAATGACTTACCAAGATGATGCTGTAGTAATTGATAATGATGTTTTTAATTTGATTAAAGAAACATTTAATAAAGAATTAGAAACTAATAATCCAAAATATAGGAATAATTTATTTGAAAAATCTAAAGATTATTTTGTTAAAACAGAAGATGGCTCTTATTCTATTAAATCAAGAAAAATTAATGACAAAGTAGAAACATTACATACTAAATCTGGAGCTATATCTGAAAGTTTTAAAAAATTTATAGACCCATTAAAGCTTGATTATTCTAAGGATATTGCAGTTCTTGATATTTGTGCAGGTTTAGGTTATAATTCTTCTGCAGCTATTTTTGATTTTTTACAAAATACTGATAATTCTACTAATCTTAAAGTTGATATGGTTGAAATATCTCCAGAAACACTTGCTGCAGGATTAATTGTTCCTTCACCAATTGCTGAACATGATATTGTTAAAAAAGCAATTGAAAATGAACTTGTAAGTGAAGGATTTGCATCATTACATTTAGAAAATACTAAAATTCCAAATAATATTGATATTAATGTATATATTGAAGATGCAAGAGTTTCAGTTCAAAAATTAGAAGATAATACTTATGATGCAATATTTTTAGATCCATTTTCACAAACTATGGCTCCTGAACTTTTTACTTGTGATTTATTTGAAGAGTTTTTGCGTCTTATTAAAGATGATGGTATTGTTGCAACATATACATCATCTGCACCTGTAAGAGGAGGATTTTTTGAAGCAGGTTTTCATGTAGGTGAAGGACCAATATTTGGTCGTTTCCAAGGTGGTACTATAGCTAGTCCAAATCCAAATTCTCTTGAAAAATCATTAAATATTAATGATGAAAGACGTATTGCTTTATCTGATGTTGGTGTTCCATTTAGAGATAGTACTCTTAGTAAATCTAGTGATGAAATCAATAAAATAAGAACTGATGAAAGACATAATAAACGTCATGTAAATAAAATTTCATCAGCAGTAAAAACTCCTATATTTTTAGGTGAGAATATTGATGATGAACCTTTAAAAAGAAGAGTTGAAAGAAATCTTGCAAAAGTTAATATTCCTGGGATTCAATCTGATGAAGCATTTTATATAATAGAACCTCAAAAAAATTATACAGTAGAATCTAATGATAATCATAATTCAAGATTAAGAGTTTATGAGATGGATAAACGTTTACAAGAAGTTATTAATGGTAAATTTAATAATAATTAGTGATTTATATAATTTTTTATATGGTAATATTTTGAAGTTTTTAAGGGTTTTCTTAATATTGTTATTAATATTATGATGGAGAAATGACTAGTTTGAGTTAGAAGATACATGTTTTGTTATATTGGTATTATAAGGTATTTTTGAAGTTTTTAAGGGTTTTATAATATTAATATTAATTATATAATATTTTAGAAGTGAAAATATGGCTAAAGATGATATTTGTATGTTAGGAGTATTTAGTGATGAATTCATGAAAAAATACACTAAATTTTCTAGTTTTGATGAAATGAAAAAGAAATCTCCATTTGGTAATCAAGCAACTGCTGATTTATTTAATAATCCTAAATGGGATACTTTTGTTAAAAAAACTACAAAATTTAAAGATTGGCAAGAGATGTTAATAACCTCTGCAAATCAAATGTTAAAAAAAGATAAAATTTAAATTTAATTCTATCTAAATTTTATTTAAAAATTTAACTTAATTTATTACTTAAAATTTAAATTAAATAATTTTTAAATGTTTTTAATGGAGTTTAAATAATTTAACTTTATTAAATCTATTTATAAATATAATAAATTTTATATTTAAGTTTATTTTTTTAATAAAGTTTTAAATTCATATTTTTAAGGTGATTATTTGATTTTCTATTTTTCTGCAACTGGTAATTCTAAATATGTTTCAAAATGTATTGCTGAAGCTACAGATAATGATATGGTTGATATTCTTAAAGTTGATGATTATAATTTTAATTTAAAAGATAATGAGAGTATTGGATTTATATCTCCAACTTATGCTTGGGGATTACCTCCAGTTATGCTTGATTTTATAGATAAATTAAACTTTTCTAATTATCATAATAATTATGTTTATTTTATAGCTACTTATGGTACAAGTCCTGGAGCTACAGGTAACTTTATAGGTAAACATTTATCTAAACGTGGTATTAATGTGAATGCCTATTTCAGTGTTATAATGCCCGATACTTGGACTCCTACTTTTGATTTAAGTGATTTTAATAAAAATAATAAAACACTTGAAAAATCTAAAGAAGAAATTAAATCAATTATTCCAAAAATTCAAAATAGGGAAAATGGAGATTTTATGGATAATAAGAAGTCTCCTATGATTTCTAAAATCTTTTATACCTTTGCTTATAATAGGGGAATGAGAAAAACTAAAAATTTTGGAGTAAGTAATGAATGTATCTCTTGTGGAAAATGTGAAAAATTATGTCCTGTTAATGTTATTAAATTAATTGATAATAAACCTACTTGGGTTAAGAAAAAATGTCTTGTATGTCTTAGATGTTTACATAATTGTCCTAATTTTGCAATTCAATATGGAACTAATACTATAAAACATGGTCAATATATAAACCCATATGTTAAAATTAAATAGGTATATTATTAGGTAACTTATATATATTATTAATATTATTTTAAGAATTTTTAAAATGTGATAATATGGAAATTAAAGCTGTTAAAACATATGAAAATGGATTTATGACACAAGGTTTTGCATTTGGTGGTGAAGAAGGTATTGAAAAATTTGATTCTAATATTAAATATCGTTCAAGTCTTCAAAATTATTTAATAGACACTGGAAATGAAGTGATTCTTGTAGATACTGGAATGCCTAAAGAATTTCCTAAACAAGAAGTTGATGATGATACACCTATTTTTATGGGTAATAAAATAACTGATTATATTTCTGCTTTAAATGATTTAGGTTATGAAAAAGAGGATGTAAGTAAAATTCTTGTAACTCATAAACATCCAGATCATACTGGAGAATTAAGAGAATTTCCAAATGCTAAAATTTATATGTCTAGAACAGAATCTGAAGAATTAGAATTAGATTCTAATAATATTATTCCTGTAGATTTTAATGATGGAAACTATTATAATTTTAAAAAATCTCAAAAAATAGAGGATAATATATATTTAATAGAAGCTAAAGGTCATACTTTAGGTAATAGTATTGTAATTGTAGAAGATGATGATTTATTTTATATGATTCATGGTGATATTACATATACTGATGAAGCATTATATGAAAATAAATTATCTATTGTATTTGAAGATTTAAAATTAGCTAGAGAATCTTTAGATAATGTTCGTGAATTTATTAAAAATCATAATACTGTTTATTTATCTACTCATACTCCATTAGGATATGAAAATCTTGAAAATAAAAAGATTATTGATTTAGAAAATCCTCCTGAGGTTATTTATCCTAATTAGGTTTTTTAGATAAATTTTTAATAAAATTTTACTCTTATAATTTTTACTTATTTTTTTATATTTTTTTTGTTTTAATACTCTTTTTTTTAGATTGTATTTTTCATTGAATATTTTCTGTATTTTGTTTAATATTTTTTTGAAAAAATTTATATATTAAGTATCTATAAATTAATTTATTAAAAAATTATTTATTAGTGAGGTTTTGTTAATATGGAATTTTGTCCAGAATGTGGTGCAATGTTGATTCCTAATAAAGACCATAAATTGAAATGTAAATGTGGTTATGAAAAGGACCTTAGTAAAAAAGAAGTAAAAGATCAATATCAATTTGAAGGAGATATGAATCCTAAACAAGATATTCCTATTATTGATCAAAAAGATAATATGTTACCAACAACTAAAATTAAATGTTATAGATGCGGAGGTACTGTTGGTTATTGGTGGACTCTTCAAACAAGATCTGCTGATGAAGCTCCAACTTACTTTGTTAAATGTGCTAAATGTGGTAATACATGGCGTCAAAGTAATTAATTAACATTTTTTTAAACTTTTATTATCAATTATTATGGGCTTTGTTGAAATACTTAAATTTAATGATTATTTTAAAATCATCTTTTAAATAAATCATTTTTCAATAGAGTCATTATTTTTTTATTTTTACAAATTTTATTTTTAATATTGAATTTTTTATTTTTTATTGGTTTTTTATAGTGTTTGTTGGTTTGATGTTTTTTATTTTTTATTGGTTTTTTATAGTGTTTGTTGGTTTGATGTTTTTTATTTTTATCATGTTTTTTTATTGTATTTTGTAAATTTCTATTTTTTATATCTTTATTAAATTTAATTTATCTAAAAATTTTTATATTAAGATTTAAAGAAATAATATATAAGTTATTACTATTTTTATATAGATTTTAAATAATTTTATTTAATTAATTATTAATAATTAATGATTCTATTTATTTTAATTTCAGGAGAAATTTAATGTTTGAAATAAAAGCTAAAGATAATAAGGGAAGAGTTGGTGTTCTTAAAACTAAGCATGGTAATGTTAAAACTCCTGCTCTTATGCCTGTTATTCATCCAGGTAAACAGACTATTGATGTTAAAAAATATGGAGCAGATATTGTTATTACTAATTCTTACATAATTTTTAAAGATGAGGAATTAAAAAAAATTGCTCTTGAAGAAGGGGTTCATAAACTTATAAACTTTGATGGACCTATTATGACTGATTCTGGTTCATTCCAATTATCTGTTTATGGTGATATTGATATTGGAAATAAAGAAGTTATTGATTTTCAAGAAAAAATTGGAACTGATATTGGTACCTCTTTAGATATTCCTACTGGACCTTTTGTTAAAAGAGAAGAAGCAGAAAGAGATTTAAAAATTACTATTGAACGTGCTAAAGAAGCAGTTAAATATAAAAACGAAAATAATATTTCAATGCTTTTAAATTCAGTAGTTCAAGGTTCAACATTTCTTGATTTAAGAGAAAAATGTGCTGATGAACTTACTAAACTTGATGCAGATTTATATCCTATTGGTGCTGTTGTACCTTTAATGGAAATGTATAAATATTCTGATTTAGTTGATGTTGTAATGCATAGTGTAAATCATTTACCTGATAATGTCCCAAGACATTTAATGGGTGCAGGACATCCTATGATTTTTGCTCTTTGTGCTGCTATGGGTTGTGATTTATTTGATTCTGCTGCATATATATTATATGCTGAAGATGATAGACTTTTATCTACAAGAGGAACTTATAGGCTTGAAGATTTAAATGAAATGCCTTGTTCTTGTGAGGTATGTAGTAAATATACTCCAGAGGAATTAAGAGCATTACCTAAAGAAGAAAGAGTACAACTTATTGCTCAACATAATCTTAATGTTTCTTTTGCAGAACTTAGAACAGTTAGACAAGCTATTTATGATGGAACTTTAATGGAACTTGTAGAAGAAAGATGTAGGGCTCATCCTGCATTACTTAATGCTGTAAGAGAACTTGGTAATTATAGTGAGGATCTTGAAGTTTATGATCCAAGAAGTAAAAAATCTGCATTCTTTTATACTGGTCCAGAATCACTTAAAAGACCTGAAGTTAGACGTCATTTAGAAAAAATTAGAAAAATGCCTAAAAAATCAAATTTAATTCTTTTACCACCTACTAGAAAACCATATTCTAAAAATATTTCTGGTAAATTAGGTAGATTCTATGTTTATGGTAATGAAGGAGATATTGATTTAGATGATAGTGACTTTATGGTACTTGATGTTCCATTTGGTTTTATACCTCTTGATATAGATGAAGTTTATCCTTTAAGTCAAAATGAATCACCGAAAATTAAAGATGCAGATGCAATTAATTTTATTAATAATTGTATTAAAGAATCTTCTAAATATTATAATCAAATTTTAATTCATCAAAGTCTTGCAAATCATTATGATTTAAAATTTGATAAAATACATCCACAATCTAATGATATTAGATATCATAAAGATGATGTAAGAAAAATTAAAGCAATTGCAGATTATCAATTTGGTGAAGGTGCTGGTGAAGCTTTATTTGATGGTAAAGTTAAATTTGAAAAATCTAAGAAAACAGGTAAAATCAGGCATGTTTCTGTAAATGGAAAAATGGTAGCAAATATGCGTGCTTCAGATGCATTTCTAATACTTACTAAAGAGGGAGCTATAAGATTACATAATGCTATGGATTATCCAAAAAATAGAGTAGTTGTAAATGAAGATTCTGAACCATTTACTCGTGATGGTAAAAGTGTTTTCTGTCAATTTGTAGTTCAATGTGATGAAAATATTCGTGCAAATGATGAAGTTTTACTAGTAAATAAAAATGATGATTTATTAGGAATTGGAAAAGCTTTACTTAACCCACGTGAAATTAAAAGTTTTAATAAAGGTCAAGCAATTAAAACAAGGAAAGGTTTTAAAAAATAATTAAATTAAGATAAATATTTATATTTTATTGTGGTTTTTATTTTTATAATATCTAATTACAATAAATAATTTTTAAATATTTATTTATATTGTTTAAATCAATATATTTACTTTTAATTTAAAAATTAATAATTTTAATATTTAGATTTTCATGATTCAAGTTTTTATTATGAGTATTAATTATTGCTTTAATATAAAAAATTTATATGATTTTTAAAATCCTGGTTTTTATAATGATTTAAACAGTATTTAATATTTGAAAATTAATTTTATAAAAGTTTATTTTAAAAATTAGAATAATTTAAACAAAGACAAAAAAATATTAAATAATAAAATCAATAATATATTAATAATATATTTTTATTCAAAAATTAATAGAAGGTTTATATAATGATTCCTGGAATGAATCCAAAACAAATGAAACAAATGCAAAGACAAATGAAAAAAATGGGAATGAAAATGGAAGATATTGATGGTGTAGAAGAAGTTATCATCAAATGTGCTGATAAAGATATTGTTATTTCTCCAGCTGAAGTTAATGCTATGAATATTATGGGAACTGAAACTTATCAAGTTACTGGTGAAGCAAAAGAAATAGAAAAAGAAATTGAACTTGATATTACTGATGAAGATATTGAAATAGTTGCAAATCAGACTAATGTATCTAAAGAAGAAGCTGAAAATGCATTAAAAGAAGTTAAAGGAGATTTAGCTGAAGCTATTCTTAAATTAAGTCAATAAATGATATTATGGTACTTATAGCACATATATCTGATTTACATGTGAGTAATAATGATTTTAATGAAGCAGCTTATTTAAAAGCTGTTGATGAAATCAATGCTCTTGGAGCAGATATGATTATATTAACTGGTGATTTAACTAATAATGGTTATTATACTCAGTTTTTAAAGGCTAAAGAATATTTACAAATGTTTGAAGCTCCTCTTTTTGCTATTCCTGGAAACCATGATGCAAAAAATTTAGGTTATCAAACTTTTGAAGAACTCATTGGTGAAAGTAGTTGGAAACTTACTAAAGATGATGAGAATCTTGTTGTTTTAGGTTTAGATAGTACTTCTCCTGATTTATCTGAAGGACATATTGGTAAGTTACAACAAATTTGGATGGAAAATGAGTTAAATAAATGTATGGTGGAAAATAAATTTTCTATTGTTGCAATGCACCATCATATAATTTCTATTCCTAGAACTGGTAGAGAAAGAAATATTCTTTCTGATGCAGGGGATATTCTTGAATCTGTAATTAATCATGATGTTGATATTGTTATTGGTGGTCACAAACATGTACCTCATTTATGGAGAATGGATGATACATTATTTGTAAATGCAGGTAGTCTTTCTTCTTATAAATTAAGAGGTAAAGATGTTAATTCATATAATACAATTAAAATTACTAATAAAAATATTGAAATTTATTTAAATAAATTAGATGGTAATAAAGTTCTTTTAGGTAATTTTAAACGTAGAGATTATGTGGATTTATAATTTTTTTTCTTGAAAAATTTAACTTCATTAGATTTTTAAATTAAAAAGGAATCTTTCTTAAATTTAAATATTTTTAAGAAAATCTATTTTTTTTATTTTTTATAGTTTTTTATAATTTTTTTATTATTTTTTTAAAATTTTATGATTTTTTAATGATTTTATAAGTGTTTTAGTTTCTTATTTTTAACTTTATTTAGTGAAAATTTAGTTTATTCTATGTTTTTTAACAAAGTTTAAATATAGAATTAAAGAAATATAAATTTATATTATACAACTAGTTTTAAAATTATATTTTTTCTATTCTTGGTTTCAGTAATTTTAAAACTAAAGTATATCGGCAAATTAAATTTATAAAGAGGTATTTCTATGAAAGTTATTGTTGATGCGTCTAATGTAGCACATTTCAAAAAAGATGAAAATTCTAAACCTATGTTAAATAATATTTTAGCAGCAGTTGAAGCTTTAGAAGCTAAAGGTGATGAATTTGTAGTTATTGCAGATGCTTCTCTTGCACATGATATTGATAATCCTGATGAATATAATAAATTAGTTGCCGATGAACTTATTGAAGAAGTACCTTCTGGTAATAATGCAGATCATTTTATACTAAAATTAGCAGAAGAAGAAAATGCTAAAGTATTATCCAATGATAAATTTAGAGATTTTAAAGATGAATTTTTTAACATTGATACTATTAGAATACCTTTTTCTTTTGATGGTAGCCATTTAGTTATGGGTCATTCTAAAATGCCTAAAAAAGATAAAAATATTTTACAACATATTTGTGATAATATTTTAGATCAATTCGAAGCTAAACGTTGGGATACTTATAGAGAAAAAGAAGGTATTGAACTTACTCCTTTAAATATTGCTAAAGAATCTATTATTAGATTAGATGATTCAGAAAATCATAGTTTAGATAATAAAATTGAAGGTGTTTTATCTAAAATTCCTATGTTTAAAGAAATTGTTAGTATGGTTGATGGTGTTGAATCACAAGCACCACATATTATTTTTGTACTTGTACATCCTAGAGATTATAAAGTTACTGTTAGGAATGCAGGACCTATTTCTAATGCAATTGCAGAAAGGTTAAGATTACCTAAAAAACCTTTAATTGCAGTACGTAATGATTTATTTACAAAACCTGGAACTTTTAATTTAAATGCATTATATAATGAAGAAGTTATGGATTATTCACCATTTAATGTTGAGATTCATATTGATAACTTTGATGAAATTTTTATTAAAAAGAACTCTAGAAATATTGCAAGTACTGTTGCATCAAGAATTGGATCTTGGAAGTTTCCATTTGTTACAGTTAAACCAGATATTATGTTAGAAAAACCAGGAGATTTTGAAATATTTTTAGAAAAAGGAGGAAATGCTGATGATGACTCCTTATTTTAAACATTATAATTTATTAGTTAAAGGAGGGAAATTATATGGCAGATCATGAATTATTACGTAGTCTTATTTCTCTTTTAACTCATTATAAAACAATAAGTATAGGTACTAAATTTTTCCCAACAAATGAAACTGAAACAGAATATGTTGATTTATTTAACTATACTGAAACTATTTTAATGGAAATTGAACCTGCGGAAATTACAACTGACAGTATTTTCTATAATTTAGTACGTGATATTGGTGAAGAAAATATACCTGAAAACCATAGTTTCTATGAATTCGTTCCTGCAGAACAAAGAGTAGAAGAATATGCTCTTGTAAGTGATATTATAATGGGTAATGATAGGTATTTATATGTAGAAATTCCTAAAACTCATCCTGTTATTCGTGAGTTCTCTAAAATGATTGTAGATTCTGGTGGAGAAATTGTAGAACAATCTGAATCTGAAATCATTGCTAAAATGTTAAGTAAAAATCAAGCTATTCAAGTTGCATTACATATGATTAGTTTAGGTTATAAATATGATGTTTTAGTAGCTGCTGCTGTAGGTATGACTGGTGCTGCTGCACTTGAAAGATCTATTAATTACACTCATGAAGTTGGAGGATTTTCTGGCGTTGCATTCACTAAACTTGGTGGAGAATATGCTATAGTAATTGATTCTCCATTTGAAATTGGAACCTCTAGAAAACACAACCTTGATAATTATTTATTTATTGATATTATTGATTCAACTGGATTTATTTCAGAAAATGGTAGAGATAAATTACTTGAATTAATGACTGGTGTTAAAAATTTTATTGAAACAGAATGTCAAGGTCAAATTGAAGGTTATCGTGAAGGTGGAGATGATTTTATTGCAAGATTCCCTAGTAAAGATTTAGCTATACGTGCAGGTTTAGATACTGCTTGGTTTATTTTAAACAATGGTGCTAAAGTTAGAGCAGGTATAGGTAAAAGTAGAAGAGAAGCAGGTGAAAGAGCTCAACTTGCTGATCATATTTTTGTCTTTGGTCAACCTTTATCTTTAGTTGTTTTTGAACTTGCTAATGGTATTTATGCATATAATATTCCATCTGAATTCCATAGAACTATTATTGATTTATTAATGAATCAAAAAGCTAAATTAATTGGAGTTTTCTTAGTAGTATTTATTTTATGCTACTTATTATCTGTATTAGGTCATCCAATTTATGGTTTAGCTGTTATTTTACTTGTATTAATTTATGCTCTAGCATCATAAATTTCTTTTTTACTTTTTTTATTTAATTTTCATTGTTCCATATATATGTAAGATATATTTTTTTAATTTAATTTATAATATTATTTTTTAGTTTATTATTTTAAAAATAATCATGATTTATATTTATAAAACTAATTTTTTTATTAATTTTGAAAAAAAAGTATTTTTAGATAAAATTAGTTTAATTCTTAAATATGATTTGATTTTTATTATAAATAAAAAAAGTTTTTTACTATTTAAAATTTAGTTTTTTTTAGAGTTTTGATTTTTCTAAGTATTTTAAAATTTAGTTTTTTTTAATTGTTTAGAATTAAAAATTTGTTTTAAAAATTTGTTTTAAAAATTTTTATAAATAAGAACTTTAAAGTTCTTCTTCACTTCGGCGTTTAGCATCTAATAATATACGTGTTACTTCTTTAGATCTAGCACCTTTGTCTAATTTCCAATTCTCAGAAGCATTATTGTCTAACCAATTTGCTAAGTCTTTTGGAAGAGAAATATTCATCCGTGATTTTTCAGATAGTTTCCAAATCCTATCTACTTCTTCTTTATTTGCCATTATATGATTATTTTTATTAAGATGTATATATTATTTACTAATGATTACTGTACCTATTTATATATTTTTATAAATATGATTTTCATTACAAATATATTACAAAATGTTTGTAATTATAATCAAATGTAATACATTATAAAATTATATATTTATATGTGTATATGTGTATGTACACACATACTACTTAATTATACAATTTTTTTATTACTAATCATATTAATTTAACTTAGTTATATTTATTTTAATATTAAATAAAGGTTATTAAAAGAATAATACTATTATTTAATTAATTTGTATAATATAAATAATATTATTTTATTTAATTATTAAATATAATCTATATTTATATTATTAAACTATTTTTAATTATTAAATTTAATTTTTATAAGTTAATAATTTGTTTTTTAATTTATTATTAATTTTTAATTATTTTTTATTTTATATTATTAATTTTAATATTAATACTCATTTTAAGTATATGTGTACACACATACACACATAACAAAGTATTTAAATAGATTATAATATATAATAATATAATTAGTATAATGTGTTGAAGTTTATATAGTAATGTTGAAATATTATTATAAATATTTTTAGTAGTTAACGAATATTTATAATTATATTTATTTTATTTCAAAATTTAATATTTGAAATTCTTCTACATATTTGATGATTAAAATTAATTTATGGTTTTTGAAAATGAGATCTAGAAGAAGGAGACGCCCAGAAAGATTAGTACTTGGGTTTATTATTTTGATTGTTGCTTTTGGTCTTGGGTCAACAATGGGTATTTCTATGGGATTTAATGATAACTCTACAAACATTGTGCAAAATAATACAACTCATGTTCCTATTGATGTAACACACAATATTAGTGCTTATGAAAATAATAGTAATAACGATAATAATGATAATCAGGTAAATGCATCAAATAATAGTGAAGGTGTAGTACAGTATACTGGTTCTAATTCTTCATCTTCAGATTATTCTAGTAATTATCAAACTACTGATGTAGATTCATCACAATATTATTAATTATTAGAACTATTTATTATATTGCAGTTGGTGTAATTATTACACCATAATTTTTTTATACTAGAATATACAAATAATTATTTAGTTTACTATTTTTCTATGCTCCGTTGGTGTAGTCCGGCCAATCATTCTGGCCTTTCGAGCCGGAGACTCGGGTTCGAATCCCGAACGGAGCACTAAATATTTTTTTATTTTTATTTAATTATTTATTTTGTTTTATTTTTTTAAATTTATTATTAGTTTAATATTAATTAAATTTTATTTTTCATTATTCTTTAAATTTTTATTCATATTTGTTAATTTTTAGTTTAATTCATTAAAAGTTTTTTTTAAATAAGTTTAATTAATTTCTAATAATTTATAATTCTTTATTTTAATTTTTAACTAAATTTTAATAATTTTAATTATTATTATTTATTGATATTTCTTATTTATAATTTAAAATCAATAAAACTCCTTAGAAGGATTTTATTTATCTTTTTATTTATAAAAACTTGATTTTTTTCTTAATTTATTCTTTATTTCTTTTTATTATTTTTTAAAGCATGTAAAAATTTTTATAATTTATTTTAATTACTTTATATATTTTAAATTTATTAAAATATTTATTTTTATTTATATAACTTAATTTTATTTGATTAAAATAGATTTTATTAATTATTCATCTTTTTTTCACTTTTTGCATAAAATTTAATAAGTTTTAATTTTTACTTAAAACTTATAACTAGCTTATTTTTACAAAAAATTTTATATATAATGTTGTTTAATGTTTAATTTGATAATAAAATTTTTATTAGTAAAAATAAGTTGTTATAACTTATAACTATAATTTTTATAATATAATTATTAGGTTTCATGAATTAATTTAAGTATATTAAAAATTTTTTTTATTTTTATGGGGATTATATTTAAAAATTTTATTTTTAGATATTTTAAGTTTATTAAATTTTTTAATATATGATTTTTATAGGGAGGAGTATTATTGAAGATTAAACATACATTTATATTTGTATTATTACTTTTAATAGTATCAGTAATTTTATGTTCTGTTTTTGCTTACAATGCTATTATTGAAAGTAATCAAAATACTAATACTTCTGTTCAATACTCAACTACTAATAGTGCTCCTCAAGGTAAATTAGTTCCTGTTATTACTGTTACAATGAAACCAAGTGTTGATACCGGATTACCTTACAAAAATTATACTAGATCTTGGGTTAATTATTGCCCTTTCTGTCATAAATATGGAACTTTAACTGATACTCCTAAAGACACTTCTAGAACTAATACTGTACCTGAAGGTGAAATTACCTGTGATCAATCTAAAGGAGGTTGTGATGCAGATTTTGATGGAGTTACTGGTAAAGATAAACTTTGGAGGAATGTTTATTTAATTCCTGTAGAAAATAGTCAAATATTTGGTACTGGAAATGCTAAATATACTTTATTAGATAGTTATGACATTGATTCTAAATCTATTATTAGAACAAATCAATTACTTCAATTTAATCCTAATAATGGTAATATTGTAGGTACTTCATATTATAAAAATTCTACAAATTAGTTATTAAGATTTTTTATCTTATTTTATATGGTTTTTTGTGGATTTTTTGGTTTAATTATTTAATCTTACTGGAATTTGTTTTTTCTGGGTATTTTTTAGTTTATCATAATAGCAATTTGTTTTATAGACATTTAAGTATTTTATTTTGTGGTTAAGTATTTATATTGTATTTAAAAATTTAGTTGATGTTACAAAATAAATCATATTCAAGAGTTAAGTATGTATTGAAAATTTCTTTTTAGTTTAATTGATTCTTATGTAATATGTATTTTTTATAATTTTATTGAGTTTTGTTTCTTAATTGTATTATATAATGTGTTTTACTATTTTTTATTGAATTATGTTTCTTGTATTAATAGAATGTGTTTTACTATTTGTATTTCTTAATTGTATTAATGATGTGTTTTAATATTTATCTAAATTTAGTTAATATGAACTTATAGTTTTTTTTTTTAAAAAAGTTTTTAATTGATTTATATTTACTTATATATAGAATTTAATTTACCTTTAAAATATTATTCAAATTTTACTTTAAAATTTATCTGTTTATTATAATAGATTATAATTTAATGCTATTTTTATAATTTATATTTTTAAAATAAATTACTTAATTTAATATTTTATATTAATTCGATTTTGTCATATATATGTAAATGGTATTTTTTTTAGTAAATACATGTTTTTTTAAAAAAAAGATTTTAAAATTTTATAATTTTTATCTAAATATAGTAAATAATTAAAAAGAATAAAATATAATATTAAATTGGTAAATATTACTTTTAATTTAGATATTAAAATATTTTTAATTGATGATGATTATGTTTAAAAAACCAGATTATGTTAATCTTATTGATGGTGGAATATGTGCTGTAAATGATGTAAAAGCTGCAGGAACTAAAAAAGGAAAATATGGAGTATCTATTATTGTATCTCCAAATAGTAATGCATCTGCAGTATTTACTACAAATAAAGTTGTAGCAGCTCCTATTATTCATACTAAAGAAGTTATTAAAGATGGTAAATTATCTGCTGTAATTGTAAATAGTGGTAATGCAAATTGTTTTACTGGAGAACAAGGAATTAAAGATTGTGATGAAATTGTATCTAAAGCAAGTAAATTACTAAATATTCCAAGTTCTGAAATTGCATCATCTTCTACTGGAGTTATTGGTAGAAAAATGCCTATGGATATTATTGAACCATTAATTGAAGAGGTATCTGAAAATTTAGATCATTCTTCAGAAGCTTCTTTTGAAGCTGCAAAAGGAATTATGACTACTGACACAGTACCTAAAGAATTTGCTGTTGAAGTTGATATTGAAGGTAAACCTGTTAAAATTGGCGGTATTTGTAAAGGTACTGGTATGATTGCACCTAATATGGGTACTATGTTATGTTTTTTAGTTACTGATGCAATAATTGCTCCAGAATCTATTAAACTTGCATTAAAAAATGCAGTTGATTTAAGTTTTAATATGATTGTAGTTGATGGTGATGAAAGTACTAATGATACAGCTATTTTAATGGCTAATGGACAATCTGGTGTAAATGTTGCTGATGGTGGAAAAATTAATGAAAAATTCCAAAATGCTTTAAATTATTTATGTGTTAATCTTGCTCAGAAAATGGTTCGTGATGGGGAAGGTGCAAGTAAATTTTTAGAAGTTAATGTTCATGGTGCAACATCTCCTGAAGATGCTAAATTAGCTGCAAAATCTGTTGCAAGTTCAATGTTATTTAAAGCTGCAGTATTTGGTGAAGATCCTAATTGGGGAAGAATAGTTTCTGCAGTAGGTTATTCTGGTTGTGATATGAATCCAGATATAATTTCTATTGCAATTGGAAATGAAAGTTTATTTAATAATCCAGATTCAAGTAAATCAACTTATCTTGTTAAAAATGGGGAGATATTAGCATTTGATGGAACTAAATATCTTGATATGGCTGAAAAATTTATGGCAAATGAAGATATTATTGTTGACATAAATCTTAATTTATCTGATGGTGAAGCAACTGCATGGGGTTGTGATTTAACCTATGATTATGTTAAAATTAATGGAGAATATACTACTTAAATAATTTTCTATTAATTTATGTTTTAAAATTTATATTTTGTTTTTTTTTTAGAGTTTTTTATATTTGTTTTTTCTTTTTTTTCTTTTTTTAGGGTATTTTCATGATTGTATAATTTACTCTTTTTAGTGTATATTTAAACAGCTTTATCAAAGTTTAAGTTATTAAATTATTAAATTATGTTTAAATTTTAGTTTTTCTTAAGATTTTTCTATCTTAAAATCAACTTTCTTAGATTTGATTTTAAATTATTAACTATTGTTTAATTTTTATAAGAAATAATATTTAACATATTTTTCAAGTAAAATGGGTTTTTATAGTCAAAATTAAATTTTTTATTAATATATATGTATATATATTTAAAAAAATTTACATATCTTTATATATAAATTATATTTAACAATTTTATATTATAATACTTCAATTAATTTGTATTTGTATTGGATTTTTATAATATGGGATTGTGGAGGTAATAATATTAAAAAAATTAATAGGAATTTAATACTATTAATTTTATGTTTAATATTAGTGATGATTTCTATAAGTACAGTTAGTGCAATAGATAATAATTCTTCAAATAGTAATTCTAGTACTACTATTAATTTGTATAATTCTGTAAATGATTCAACTTCAAATAATCAAAATTATTTAGAAAGTTCTAAATCTAAATCTTTTTCAGATTTACAAAATTTAATAGATTCTAATAAAAATGGTACTATTGATTTAGATTCTGATTATTCATTTTCAGATGGCGATAATAAATATGGAATATCTATTATTAATAAAACAATTACTATTAATGGTAATAATCATATAATCAATGCAAAAAATAATAATATCATTTTTAATTTATCTTCATCAACACTTAAATTAAATAATATTAATTTTGTAGGTGGTTATTCTACTGAAGATACTCGTACTACTGGGCTTATAGATTCTACTAAGTCAAATATAACTTGTATCAATTCAAGATTTTCAAATATTGAAGGTAGAGTATTTAGTGTAAAATATTCTAATTTAACAATTAAGAAATCTAAATTTACAAATATTCATCCTGATGATAAATATGATGCTTATTTTAATGGTTTAATAAGTTCATCATTTCATTCAAATGTCTCTGTTAGTGATTCTAACTTTGATAATATTTATGGTGGGGGATTTTCTGGATCATTTATAAGTTTCATAGATAATTCATTTAAAATTAATAATTGTAATTTTACAAAATGTAGTTCATCAGGTAGTGGTGGAGTTTTATATTTTGCTTTAGATAATGCAAATGTCTCAAATTGTAACTTTATTAATTGTAGTTCTAGTAGTTCTGGTGGATCTATTTTTTCAAATAAAGCTAATGTGATTATTAATAATTCTAAATTTGATAATAATTATATAAGCTCTGATAAAAAATATTTCGCTGGAAAAGGTGGTGCTTGTCATTTTCAAGATTCTAATGTAACTATTATAAACTCTAAGTTTAATAATAATTCTGCTAATGTTGGAGGATCAATACTTTTTCAAAAGTATCAATATAAAATTTGTAATATAAATATTATAAATTCAAGTTTTATTAATGATAAAGCAATTTATGGTGGATCTTTAGCTTCACTTGATGATTGTTATGCAAATATAATTAATTCTAAATTTATAAATGAACATTCTATATTTGGTGGAGCTATATCTTATGCTACTGGTAATTTGACTATAAATAATAGTGAATTTAATAAATGTAGTGCTTCTAAATTTGGTGGTGCAATAGTTAGTAATTCAAATATGACAATAGCAAATTCCAAATTTAAAAATAATAATGCACTTTTAGGTAAAGATATTGCAGAATTTAATTCATCTTCTTTAAATGTTAAAAATCCAACTTTTAATAATTATTACTTTGAAAATTTAGTACATAATATTAAAAATACTTATGTAAATACTTCTATGAATGATAGTTCTATATCTTTCTGTTCAGAGTATGTTATATATCCACCTGTTAATGGATCTGAATATTTTGTATATGATACTGATATTCTTTATAATAAAGTAAATGATAAATCAGTTAATGAATATCTCAAGATTTTAATATATCAATTCTATTATAAATCTAATTATAATAGTACTGAACTTCAATATGCAATTTGGACATTTACTGATACTAAATTTTGGGATTTAAATAATCTTAACCTTACTGATAATGTTAAATATATGGTTTCTAAAACTATTGATTTGTATAATAGTGGATTTAGAGTTCCAGATTATGGTGCTACTGATATACTTGATAATGGTTCTGTAAGAATTTATCAATTTAATGCTTTATTTAATCAAGGTATACAAAATTTATTAAATTTTAAAGTATTTTATAATGATACAATATTACCAAATATCACAGTACATAAAGAAACTTTAAATAAAACTGTTATTTTAGGTAATCAAACAAGTTTTAATATTATTGTAAAAAATACTGGAAATTTAATGTTAAATGATGTGATTGTATTTGAAGATAAATATGATGGTTTAATTTATAATAATTGGGAATCTGTAAAAGGTGTATGGAAATTTATTAATGGAAATAAACCTTCATGGGTATTAAAAAATTTAGGTGTTAATCAAACTGCAATTATTAAAGTTACATTCAATACAACAAAAGTTGGAAACTTTACTAATATTGTAGTTGTTAAATCTAATGAAACTAATAATAAAACAACTAATAACACTACTAATGTAATTCCTCCAGAAAATAACACTCCTAAAAATAATACTCCAAATAATCCACACACACCTGACAATACAAGTTCTTTTAATGATGCAACTGTTAAAAAATTAGTTACTACTCCTATTACAGGAAATCCTATTACAATAGTTTTATTAGCATTATCTTCATTGGCTTTAATTCCTATTAAACGTAAAAAATAGTATTAATAGTATTTATAAGATTTAATTAAAAATTTTTATTTTTTTTATTTTTTTATATAAATAGAAATGTTATTTCTAGTTTTTTTAAATCGTTTAAACTTAATATATGTTTATACAAGTTTAAATCCACACTCTGAGCAAAAATTATCATCTTTATTATGTATTTTTGATCCACAGTTTGGACAGAAGTTTCTATTTGCTATAATTGGTTTTTGATTATTATTAGTATTATTATTGCTTATTCCAAGAATTTCATTTTTTTTATTTAAATATTCAGTTTCAGTGATTATTCCTTTTTCTTTAAGTTCATAGTATTCTTCTAATTCTTTTGCTTTATCTGTATTTGTAGGAGCATAATTTCCATAAGCATGTTTGTTTATATACTCTCTAAAATCTTTTATTAACATTCCTTTCATTTCTGCATAATCTATGGACTGTCTTAAAGGATGGTTTTGATTTAAAAATTTGAAATAAACATTTTCTAGGGATTGAATTATTTCTTGCGCTTTAAAATCATTTAATAATATTGCTTCAAACTTATCAGACTTTAAATAATTATCAGAATCCATTTCACTAATTTGATTCCAATTATAAGTATTTTTAGGTAATTTACCTTCTTCTAAGTTTATAATTTGAATAGTTATATTATTATCATTTGCATTAATATTTACATTCCTTGATAATTCATCATGTGCAGGTATTATTTTATTTACTGTTTCTTGTTTAACACCATTAGTTCCTGCAAGTCCAAAAACACCAAATAATCCTGTTGCAACTATTTTTGTTCCAGTTCCATGCTTATTTTTTATAACAGTAGTAGGTACTGTTTGTTCTGGTATATGTTTGTAAACATTAAACACAATTTTTCTCTTATTTAAAATATTAAAAAACATTTCCTTTGCATCAGTATAAACCATTTGTTTAAATTGATCTTCAGGCATATTCTTAAGATTATTAAGTTTTATAGCAAGTTCAATGTATTTTTCTGTTATAGATAAATCTAGGGGTGTTTGATATATAAGATGTTCCATTATCAAATTAAATGTAATATTTCGTTTTTCATCAACACGTTTAATATTATACTCCTGTTCTAGTAATTTTTTAAAATCTGAGAAATAGCCTTGAGGATTTAAATTTTTATTAATAAATTTCTCTGTATTTTTATATTCTTTTTTTAGTATTTCTTCAGAGTATATTAAATTAGGTAATTCTCTTCCACATGTATTACATCTTATATTCTTAGCATCACTATATGTTTTACAATGAGGACATATTTTACAATTCATAATTTTCCCCCTTATTTAAAATATTTATAATACTATTTAATATTATATTTCTTATAGAATTTTAAATTTTATATTATTTTAATTTTAAAACTAATTTTAATTTTTTTTAAATCTTTTAATGCTTTTTAATTTAATAAGTAATTATTATTTGATGGAAACTATTATATACTATATTAGAGAAATAATTTAATGTTAAATAAAATATTCTATTTTTGAATATCTATTATTTTTTTAAATCATGTTAATTAAATTAAAGATTAACTTTAATTGATTATCGGGGTATAAATTAATCTTTTGATTTTTTATACTGTTTTTTTATTAATAAATTATAATTTAGGTGAAAAACATGGCAAAAGTTAGAGGAACCAATAAAAGAACCAGACCTAAATCTGGTTATAAAAAACCTGGAAGTAAACATGGTAGAGGAGCTAAACAAACCTGGAAAAAACGATAGTTTAGTTTTTATCTAATTTTTACTTTTTTTATTTCATTTTAATAATATAATTTTTAATTGTTCTAAGTTTATTTTTTGTTTATTTTATTTGTTTTTGCTGTTTTTTTATTGTTTTTGAGTTTGTTTTTTGTTTATTTTATTTGTTTTTGCTGTTTTTTTTATTGTTTTTGAGTTTGTTTTTTGTTTATTTTATTTGTTTTTGCTGTTTTTTTTATTGTTTTTGAGTTTGTTTTGCTGTTTTTTTTATTGTTTAAATTTATTTTATCTAGTTTATTGTTTTTGTTTTTTTAATTATTTAATCCAAAAATTTATTATTTTATATTATAAATATATTTTAATAATTTTTAGATTTTTAAAGATGATTTATATGAAAGATTTAAAATCAATTTGTAAAATTGCAGTTGTACAAGCAACACCAATAATGTTTGATAAAGATAAATGTCTTGAAAAAGTCATTTCTATTATTGAAGAATGTGCAAGTAATGGTGCAGAATTTGTAGTATTTCCAGAACTATTTATTCCAGGTTATCCTTATGGTATGAATTTTGGTTTTACTATTGGAAATAGGGATAATGAATCTCGTAAAGATTGGAAAAATTATTATGATAATTCAATTATTTTTGATGGTATTGAAATGAATAAAATAGTTTACACTGCTGTTAAAAATCATGTTTATGTGAGTATTGGTTATTCTGAAAGAGATTCAAAAACTTCTACATTGTATAATTCTAATATGATGATTTCACCAGAAGGAGAAACTTTTAATCATCGTAAATTAAAACCGACTGGTTCAGAACGTCTTATTTGGGGTGATGCAAATAAAGAATATTTCCCTGTAATGGATACACCATGGGGACCAGTAGGTAATTTAATTTGTTGGGAAAGTTATATGCCTCTTGCACGTTTTGCATTATATGAAAAAGGTATTTCAATATATATTTCTCCAAATACTAATGATAATCAAGAATGGCAAAATACAATAAGACATATTGCTATTGAAGGACATTGTTACTTTATAAATTGTAATATGGTATTTAAAAAATCAGATTATCCAGAGTCAACAGATGATGAAATATTATCTAAATTAGATGATACTGTATGTAAAGGTGGAACTTGTATAATAGATCCTTATGGTCATGAAGTTTCAGAAACATTATGGGATAAAGAAGGTATTATCTATGCTGATCTTTATATGAATAAAATTATTGAAAGTAGAATGGAATTTGATGTTTGTGGTCATTATTCAAGACAAGATGTTTTTGATTTTAAATTTAATGATGATTGATTTCTAATTTATAAATATTCTTAAATATTAAATTCTAAGCAAGTTATAAAATTTATAATAATAATTTTATTATTTTAAATTTACTATTTTTTTTTAAAAAAACCATTAAAAAGATTAATTATTTATTATTAAATAAATAAATATTTTAATAATAGTAATTTTATGATTACTTTTATAATTATTTTAGATTTGTTGAAACCCTTAAGATTTTAATTATATCATTATTTAATAATTTTTTTAAATTTAATGTTTAAAGATTTTCAACAATTTTTTTTATAAATTTATGGAGATTGAGAGTTATGGGAAAAACATACGTTTTTGGACATAAAAGTCCAGATACTGATTCAATTACATCAAGTTTAGTAATGGCTAATTTTGAAAAAGAATTAGGAAATAATGATGTTGTTGCTTGTAGACTTGGTAATTTAAATAAAGAAACTGAATATGTATTAAATTATTTTAATATTGATGCACCAGAACTTATTGAAAAAGTTGAAGATAATGCAGATGTTATACTAGTTGATCATAATAGTCCAAAAGAATCTGTTGATAATTTAGAAAATGCAAATATTAAAAAAGTTGTAGATCATCATAAACTTGCATTAGAAACTTCTTATCCTTTATTTTATAGGGCAGAACCTGTTGGTTGTACTGAAACAATCTTATTAAAACTTTATGAAGAAAACATCATTGAAGTTACTAAAGATATTGCAGCATTGATGTTATCTGCTATTATATCAGATACTTTACTTCTTAAATCACCAACTACTACTGATGATGATAAAGAAGCAGTTAAAAAACTTGCTAAAATTGCAGATGTTGATTATGAGACTTATGGTTTAGATATGTTAAAAGCAGGTACTGATTTATCTGATTTTTCAATTGAAGAAATATTAAGTTTAGATGCTAAACAACTTGATTTTAAAGATGTTAAATCTATTGTAAATCAAGTTAACACTGCTGATATTAGTGAAGTTATGAAAATGCAAGATGAATTAGAAGAAGGAATTAAAAAAATCATTGAAGATGAAGATTTAGATTTATTTATGCTTTTAATCACTGATATTATAAATAGTAATTCTCAAGTAATTGCTCTTGGTAAAGATGCAAGTCTTGTAGAAAAAGCTTATGGTGTTAAATTAGAAAATAATACTGCTTTACTTAAAGGAGTAGTATCTCGTAAAAAACAAGTTGTACCAATTATGACTGAAAATGCATAAATTTATTTTTTGAATTTATTTCATTTTTATTAAATATTTTTTTAATTTTTATATTTTTTATTATTTTTAGCTATTTTAATTCTTTTTTTAATTATTATGATTATTTTACTTATTTTTTAGTCAACTTTTAATTTTAATTTTAGATGTAAATTTTATTTATTTTAGAAATATATTATTAATTATGGAATTAATTGACATTATGTTAAAAAGAAGAAGTATAAGAAAATATACTGATGAAAATATTTCTGATGATAAAATTGAAAAAATCATTGAAGCAGGTCTTCTTGCTCCAACAAGTAGAAATAGAAAACCTTGTGAATTTGTTGTAATTAAAAATAAAGAAGTACTTGAAGAATTATCTCATACTAAAGCTTCTGGTTCAAAGATGTTAGCAAATGCTAATGTTGCAATTGCCGTTTTTGCTGATAGTACTAAAGCAGATACTTGGATTGAGGATGCTTCAATTGCACTTACTTATATGGATTTAATGGCAGTTAGTCTTGGAATTGGTACTTGTTGGACTCAAATGCATTTAAGATTCTCTAAAGATGATATAAGTAGTGAAAAAATTGCACGTAATATTCTTTCAATGGATGATAATTATAGGATTGTAGGTATTCTTTCTTTAGGAATTCCTAATGAGGTTAAAAAACCACATAATCTCAATAATCTTAGTAAAGATAAAGTTAAATATATTTTATAAATTCTATTTTTTTTAATTTTAAATTTATTTTTTGATACTTTATGATAAAATAAGTTTTTTTACTCTTTATTATTTTAATTGGTAATAAATGTCAATCATGTTTGTTTTAGATAGTTTATGATAAAATAAGTTTTTTTACTCTTTATTATTTTAATTAGTAATAGATATTAAATCAAAGTTATTTAGATATTTTATAATAAAAATATACTTTTTTTTAATTATTTTACTATTTTAATAAATAATAAATATTAAATTAAATAAATTCTATAATAATTGTAATTTTATAGGAGGATTTTTAAACTTGATATTTGCAGCTATTTTAGCAGGTGGAAATGGTACAAGAATGGGTAATACTGAAAAACCTAAACAATTTTTACAATTAGGTTCTAAACCTATTATAATCCATACTATTGAGAAATTTTATATTAATAATGTTTTTGAAAAAGTTATTGTTTTAACTCCAAAAGAATGGATTAATCACACTAATAATCTTATTAAAAAATATATTCCTGATGCTGATAATATTGTTGTTATAGAAGGTGGAACTTTAAGAAATGATACTATTATGTCTGCTATAAATTATATTGAAGAAAATTATGATTTATCTGATGATGATATTATTTTAACTCATGATTCTGTAAGGCCATTTGTAACATATAGGATTATTGAAGAAAATATTAAAGCTGCAAAAGAATATGGTGCATGTGATACTGTAATTCCTGCAACAGATACTATTGTTGAAAGTAGGAATAATGGTTTTGTATCAAATATTCCAAGAAGAGATATCTTATATCAAGGTCAAACTCCACAATCTTTTAAGATTTTAAAACTTAAAGAACTATATAATAAATTAACAGATTCTGAAAAAGAAATATTAACTGATGCTTGTAAAATATTCTTACTTAAAAATGAGAAAATCTCATTAGTAAAAGGCGATTTAACAAATATGAAAATTACTTATGCTTATGATTTAAGAATTGCTAATGCTATTTTAAAAGAATCTTAATTATTATATGTTTTTTAGGTGTTATATGGTATATTTAATTGGTATTTAGTTATTGTTGGTTTTTAAGTTAGTATTTGGTGTATTTAAGTAGTAATTTATTTATAAATAATATATTGTATTTAAATAATAATTTCTTGTTTAAGGTGTTTTTATGATTAATACTGTGTGTAGATTAGTATCTCCTAGATTATTTGAGGAAGTATATGTAGATGTAGATACACAAGATAAGGTTATTGTTAGACCTAAGTATCTATCTATTTGTCATGCTGATCAAAGATATTATCAGGGAAAACGTTCTTCACAAACTTTATCTAAAAAATTACCTATGGCTCTTATTCATGAATCAATAGGTGAAGTTGTAAAAGACTTTACAAACACTTTTAAACCTGGTGATATGGTTGTAATGATACCAAATACTCCTTATGAACATGATGATTTAATTGCTGAAAATTATTTAGAATCATCAAAATTCCGTTCTAGTGATTTAGATGGATTTATGGAAGATTATGTTATAATTGATAGTAATCGTCTTATTAAACTTCCAGAAGATATTAATCTTCATGTTGCTTCTTTTACAGAATTTGTTTCAGTAAGTGTTCATGCTATAAAAAGATTTAATTTAATTGGAAATTCAAGAAGAGACATTATAGGTGTTTGGGGTGATGGTAATCTTGGTTATATCACTGCTTTAATCTTAAAGTTTATAATGCCTAAATCAAAAATTTATGTTTTTGGTGTTCATAGGGATAAATTAAATTTATTTTCTTTTGTTGATGGTGCTTATTTAGTTGATGATATTCCATATGATTTAAAAGTTAATCATGCTATTGAATGTGTTGGTGGCTTAGGTTCACAGGATGCTATTAATCAAATTATTGATTTAATAGAACCTGAAGGTACAATCTGTCTTTTAGGAGTTAGTGAATATAAGGTCCCTATTAATACAAGGGATATTTTATCAAAAGGTTTACATATATTTGGTGTTAGTAGAAGTGGTCGTGAAGACTTTTTAGATGTGTTTAAATTATATAAAAAATACCCAAAAATATTAACTTATCTTGAAAATCTTGTTGGTGATGTAATTACTGTTAATTCTTTAAATGATGTTGATGAAGCATTTAATAAAGATATTAATTTACGTTTTGGTAAAACCATAATGTTTTGGAATAAATAGTTTAATATTTTTTATTTTTATTTTTTATCTAATTTTGTCTATTTTTTTAAATATATTTTTATATATTGAATTTTAAAATTATAAATATATGAATTTATTATTATAGAATTCTTAAAGAGAATTCTTTATTATTTTACTTTTTATTTTTAGTGATACTATGGAAAATGTTGATATTTTAGTGGAAGCATTACCTTATATTAAAAAATTCCACAATAAAAAAATTCTAATTAAATATGGTGGCCATGCAATGGTTGATGATGAATCTATGGCTTCCACAGCAAGAGATACAGTTTTATTAAAATATGTAGGTATGGACCCTATAGTAGTTCATGGAGGAGGACCTGAAATTTCTAGATCTATGGATAGATTAGGTAAAGAACCTAAATTTATTAAAGGTCTTCGTGTTACAGATGAAGAAACTATGGAAATTATTAAAATGGTTCTTGTTGGTAAAATTAGTACTAATATTGTTTCTCAAATTAATCTTCATGGTGGAAAAGGTATCGGTATTTCTGGAAAAGATTCAGAACTTATTCATGCTAAAAAAAGACCTATTCAATTTTTCACCGATGTAAATACTGGTGAAACTGAAAAAATTGATTTAGGATTAGTTGGTGAAGTTACTTGTGTAAATCATAGTCTTTTAGAAATGTTTACTAAGAATGGTTATATTCCAGTAATTGCACCTATTGGAATTTCTGATAATGGTTCTACATTAAATCTTAATGCAGATACTGCAGCAGGAGAGATAGCTCAAAGTGTTGGTGCAGAAAAACTTATTATTTTAACAGATGTTCCAGGTGTTTTACGTGATCCTAATGATGAAAATAGTTTAATTCATAGAATTCATGTAGATGAAGTTCCTGATTTAATTGATGAAGGTATTATTTCTGGAGGTATGATTCCTAAAATTGAAACATGTGTAGATGCAGTTAATAATGGAGTTAAATCTGCTCATATTCTTGATGGTAGAATACCTCATTCTATACTTCTTGAGATATTTACTGATGGTGGTATTGGAACTATGATTTATAAATAGATTTAGATTAATTCTAATTTATTTTTAATTAAAACTTAATTTTATCTTAATTTAATGTTTTCAAAAGGATTTTAAATAACTGTTTGTTGAAATTCTTGACATTTTTTATAAATAAACTTTCTTAAAATTGATTTTCAAATATTAATTAAGTTTAAATTTTTATAAAAAATAGTTTTCAACGGACTCTAAATAACTTTAAAATTTTATAAAATATGTCTAAAATCAAATTTATAGTGAGAAAATGATTAATATAACTACAATTCCAGGAGATGGAATAGGTAAAGAAGTAATGAATGCTGCATTATATGTATTAGATTACTTTGAATTAAACTTTGATTATACAGAAATGCCTGCTGGAAGAGAATGTTTTGAAGATAATGGATCAACAATTCCAGAGGATACAATAAAACAATCTAAAAAATCAGATGCAACTTTATTTGGAGCAATTACATCTACTCCAGGACAAAAAAGTCCAATTGTAACTTTAAGAAAAGAATTAAATGTATATGGAAATTTAAGACCAATTAAATCTTTTGAAGGAGTAAATTGTCTTTATGATGATGTTGACTTTTTAATAGTACGTGAAAATACTGAAGGTTTATATTCACAAGATGAAACTGTTATTGAAGAAGATGAGAGGGTAATTGCAAATAAAATAATTACAAAAAAAGCATCAGAAAGAATCTGTGAACTTGCATTTGAAGAAGCAATAAAAGATAATAGAAAAAGTGTTGTAGCTTCACATAAAGCAAATGTTCTTAAAAAAACAGATGGCTTATTTAGAGATACTTTCTATGAAGTAGCTAAAAAATATCCAAATATAGAAACTAATGATTATTATGTAGATGCAACTTCAATGTTTATTGTTCAAAATCCACAAATGTTTGATGTTATTGTTGCAGGAAATCTTTATGGAGATATTTTATCTGATGAAGCTGCTGGACTTGTAGGTGGACTTGGACTTGCACCAAGTGGAAATATTGGTGATGATAATGGATTATTTGAACCAGTACATGGTTCAGCACCTGATATTGCAGGGAAAAACATATCAAATCCAATAGCAATGTTACTTTCTACAAGTATGATGTTAAAATATCTTAAATATGATTATGAAGCTAAACTTCTTGAAAAAGCATGTCGTGAAGTTTTAAGAAAAAGAAATATTAGAACTCCTGATTTAGGTGGAAATAATAAAACATATGAAATGGCTGATGCTATTGTATGTAATTTAAGAGAATTAGAAAAATAATTAAAATATTTATCCTAAATTAAATAGATTAATATTATTAATTAAATTTCGAGTTTTTTAAGGTTTGAATTATTTAATGGATTTAAATTTTTGAGTTTTTTGAGGTTTGAATTATTTGGTGGATTTGAGTTTTAGATTATTTAATAGATTTAAGTTTATATTATAATTAAATTTAATTTTTAAATTAAAATAATAATTAATAAAAGATATATGGAAATAATAGATGGGAGGAGTTTAAATACTTAACATAACTACATTTTTAGATGCAAATAGTAAACGTCTATCAAAAGATGTATTTTATTGTCCTGAACGTAATACTAAATATTCATCTGGAGAAATATTATCAATCATATCTGAAATTGGAAGAATATTAAAATCTAATGGTATTAATAAAGGAGATAGAATTTTAATATACTTAAAAAATTGTCCAGAATATTTATTTACAATATTAGCAGGATGGAGAATAGGTGCAGTTGTAATACCAACTAATAGGATTTTTACTAAACATGAATTAAAATATATGGTTGATAATGCAGATGCAAAACTTATAGTTACTGATGATGATGCTAAAGAAGTAATTGACCATTTAGGAATTGATTCTTATATACCTAAACCAGAAGAAATTGAATCATACAGAGAAAAAGAAGTTTTACCTGCTGAAACAACAGATTGGGATGATTTATGTCAACTTCAATATACTTCAGGTACAACAGGTAAACCTAAAGGATCTATGCTTACTCATGGTAATTGGTTTAGTGCAATACATAATGAAGCAGATGTTCTTTCATTAAAACAAAGTGATGTTGCATTGATAATATATCCTATGGCTCATGTAGGTCTTTCATGGGCAATTTCTGCTCTTAGTTGTGGAGCATTATATATAATGATGGAACAGTATAATATTGATGATTATAGGAAGTTATGTGATGAAGAAAGAGTAACAGTACTTGCTGGAATGCCTCCTGTAATTCATACATTAACAACTCACCCTGAATATGCTAAACAATTTAATTCAGTACGTGAAATTATATCTGGTGGAGGACCATTACATAAAAAAATATGGAAACAATTCCAACATATTTATGGAATACCTGTTATTAATGCATATGGATTAAGTGAAACTATTGTAATTGGAACTGGTACAGTAATTAGACCAGAAGATTATTATAGTGCAGATAGATTTGAAAGTGTAGGACATCCTGTTTGTTTTTCAGAAGTTAAAATTGTAGATCCTGATAATGCAGATAAAGAAATGGAAAAATATGAACAAGGAGAAATTGCTTTACGTGGACCTGCAGTTGCAAGTGGTTATTGGAAAATGCCAGAAGCTACAAAAAATGCATTTCGTGATGATGGATGGTTTTTAACTGGGGATATTGGTTATATAGATCAAGATAACAGACTATTTATTACAGATCGTAAAAAAGATATGATTGTAATGAGTGGATGGAAAATATATCCTACTGAAGTTGAAGAAATATTAATTAAACATCCAGCAGTTGAGGATATTGCTGTTTTCTCAATAGATGATTGTCATAGAGGAGAACTTCCAGTTGCAGCAGTAATATGGAAAAAAGATGTTTATGATGATGATAAAGAAGAGGAATTAAAAGCAGATCTTGATAAATATGCACGTAGTGAACTTGCAAGATATAAAGTTCCACGTAAATATTTCACAACAAGTACTCTTCCAAGGGTAAATGGATGGAAATTACTTAGAAGAGAATTAAAAGAGGAATATAATATTTATGCAAATACTGATTAAATTATATTCTTTTTAATTTATTTTTTAAATTATATTTCTTTTTTAGTAAATTATATTATTTCAATACCTTAATAATATTTTAATACTTTTTTTATATTTTTTTTCAATACCTTTTTTTAGTAAATTATATTTATTTAATATTATTTTTTAGTAATGATTATTTATTTTAATACCTTTTTTAGTAATCATAACTTTTTTTTAAATATATGGTTTATATAACTATTTTTTTATTGAATTAAGTTTTCAAAAATATTATATAGAAATTACATAAGAATGTATATTAATAATAAAACTTTGTTGAAATCCTATTTATAAGTTTTATTTAAGTAAATTAAATAAAGCACCGTTTTTCTATAAAGTAATTAATTATATTTTTCTAGAATTAAAGAATGTTCTTATTAAATAAACAGAGGGAAGTTTTATTATGAGTGCTTTTGATAGAGTAAAATCAGGTATTCCTAAATTAGATGAAACATTAGATAATATTCGTCTAGGTGATAATGTAGTATGGCAAGTTTCTAATTTAGATGAATTTAAATATTTCGCTGAACCATTTGTAAAACAAGGTTTAGAAGATAATAGAAACATGATTTATATTAATTTTGGTCAGCATGAACCACTTATTAATTTAAGTGAGGATGAGCTAGAAAAATTAGAAGAAGAAAGGGAAAATGAATTTAATGAATTTTCAATGATTGAACATAATGGTATTAAAGTATATAGAGTAAATCCAAATGATCTTTTTGAATCTTTTACTTTAGAAGTTCATAATATTATTACAAAAGAAGGTAAAAATGCATTTTATGTATTTGACTGTTTATCTGACCTTCAATCTGTATGGTCTACTGATTTAATGATGGGAAATTTTTTTAAAGTAACTTGTCCTTATTTATTTTCATTAGATACTATTGCATATTTCCCTATTATTAGAGGAAAACATTCTTTTGAAGCAATTGCTAAAATTCGTGAAACTACACAACTATTTTTAGATATTTATTCTGATAAAACTAATGTTTATATACACCCATTAAAAGTATGGAATAGATATTCACAGAAAATGTTTTTAGGACATAAGTATGAACCTAAAACTAAAAATTTAAAAGCATTAACTGATGGTATGGAAGTAAGTAACTTTTATAAAATTGTTAATAAAGCATCTGCATATCATAATAAACAAAATACAGATAGTTGGGAACGTTTTTTTCAATTAGCATTATTACAATATGAAAATGGTGAAGATATAACTGATAAATGTGATGAAATGTGTAATATGCTAATGACTAAAGAAAAAGATATGGCAGAAAAAGTTAAAAAGTATTTTAGTGCAAAAGATTACTTTACAATTTATGATCGCCTTATTGGTAGTGGTATGATTGGTGGTAAAAGTTGTGGTATGTTACTTGCTCGTAAAATCATTGAAAAAGATAGACCAGATATTTATTCACAATTTGAACCTGATGATTCCTTTTTTATAGGTTCAGACATGTTTTATACTTATATTGTTTCTAATAATTTGTGGGATATTCGTGTTGAACAAAGGACAAAAGATGGATATTATAAATCTGGTAAAAAATTAGAAAAAGGACTAAGGGAAGGAACTTTTCCAGAAGAAATTAAAGAAGAATTTAGAAGAATACTTGAATATTTTGGTCAAAGCCCAATTATTGTAAGATCAAGTAGTCTTTTAGAAGATGGTTTTGGTAATGCATTTGCAGGAAAATATGAATCTATATTCTGTGTAAATAGAGGTACTCTTGAAGAACGTTTAGAAGCATTTGAAGATGCAGTTAAAAGGGTTTATGCAAGTACAATGAATATATCTGCACTTGATTATAGACGTATCAATGGTTTAGATAATAAAGATGAACAAATGGCTTTACTTGTTCAAAGGGTTTCAGGTTCATATTATGGAGATTATTTTTTCCCAACTGCTGCAGGTGTAGGATTTTCATATAGTCTTTATACACCACTTCCTGATATGAATCATGATACTGGAATGTTAAGACTTGTAATGGGTCTTGGTACAAAAGCAGTAGATAGAACTTTAAGAGATTATCCTAGAATTGTTAATTTAGATAAACCAAATGCAATTATTGAACCTGATGTAATTGAAAGACATAAACACTCACAACATTATCTTGATTTACTTGATTTAAAAAATGTTAAAATTGCAGAAACACCTGTTTTAGAAGGTTTAAAAATTATACCTCCTTATGCAAAAAGAGTTTTAATAGAACATGATAACGATGCAGAACGTAAATTTAGAGAAAGAGGTCAAGATAGGGAAGTGGTTTTTGTAAATTGTAAAGGTTTAACTCAAAATGATAAATTTACAAAAACAATGAAAGAATTACTTGAAACTTTGGATTCTGCATATAATTATCATGTAGATATTGAGTATACAATTAATGTAGGTGAAAATAATTCTTATGTAATTAATTTATTACAATGTAGACCACTTCAAGTATCAACATCAAATGAGAATATTGAAATCCCAGAAGGAAAAGATGAAGTATATTTCCATATTATTAATTCATCAATGGGTAGATCAAGAAAAGATATAATAGATACTTTAGTTTATGTAAATCCAAAATTATACTATGAATATCCATATGCTAAAAAAAGTTCAATTGCAACAATAATTGGAAAAATTAACACTTATTGTAAGAATAATAATAAAAATGCAATGTTAATAGTTCCTGGAAGGCTTGGTACTTCTTCACCAGAACTTGGAATTCCAGTTACATTTGCAGATATAAGTTATTTTTCAGCAATTCTTGAAGAATCATATAGTGAAGTTGGATATATTCCAGAGCTTTCCTTTGGTAGTCACATGTTCCAAGACCTTGTAGAATCAGATATATATTATGGATCATTATTTGAGGATGAAACAAGAATTGAATATAATAAAGATTTATTTGAAGGATATACAAATAAATTACCAGAAATAGATTCAGAACTTAGTGATGAAATTTATGATATGGTTCAAGTAATTGAATTTTATCAAGGAAAAATACTTCAATTTTATCATGATATGGAAAATGATGAAAGTATTTGTATTTTAGATGAAGATACACGTAATACTGAAGTAATTAATAATAAATAATTACTTCATTATAATTTTATTATAAGTTTATTGAGTTTAGAAAATAAGTTTTTAATTTATAAAAAATTAAAATTATGGGTTTAATCTTTTAATTGCTTGAACTGGACAATTTTCAAAGCATAAACCACAGTGTAGGCAATGTTCTTTTCTAATATATGAATGTTCTTTTTTGATAATTGCTTGTTGTGGACAATTTTTGATACATAAACCACAATTTATACATTCTTCGCTTATGTAAAATCCTTTTTCAGTAATTTCACCTTTTCCAATAGTAAAATGTTCTCTTAAAATTGGTTTTTGTGTTAAATCAAAGAATTCAATTTCTCCATCAGTAATTTTAAATGGTTCTAAAATATAATGTGCATTTCCTGGATAAACATTATTCATATATGAATTTTCTTCAAACATAAGGTCAATCCATTTTTTCTGGTTTTCTAATTTTTTAGTAGTTCCTGTAATTCTTACTGATTTATTATCTTTAAAATTAAGATAACTAATTTGTGGATGATTCATTATTTCTCTATAAACATCTTTTCCACGTGCTGTTAAAAAATAAACTGTTTCTTCATCAATATGCATTATATCAATGACTCTACTTTGAGGATTTCCTTCAGAATCAACAGTGCTTAATACACCATCTATAACATTTCTCATTTGTTTTAAACATTCTTTTTTACTAGACATGATTTTCCCTTTTATATATTGTTTATATAAATTAAATATGGTATTCTATGTATTATTTTTTTTAAAACTTTTTATTTTGATTTTTAAATTAAAATAAATTTTATCTTTAAATTTTGTGATATTTGAAAGATATTAACTTATGCTATTTTAAAAACAATTTTTCCTTGTGCTTTATTTGTTTCCATTAATTTATGTGCTTTTTTTATATCTTCTAAAGAAGTATAAACTTTTGAAATTTTTGTTTTAATATGGTTATCTATTATCATATTAAAAATATTATCAATTATTTCTTGATTTGGATAATTACTAAAGAAGGAAGTAAGACATTTTCCATTAGGGATATATTTAATTGGATCAAATTGATTTATATATTCAATACCTCCTAGGATTCCTGTAACACAGCAGATTCCATGTTTTTTTAATACTTTCATAGAATCTTCCATAGTCTCTGGTCCAATTAGTTCTAATATTTTATCTACTCCATTAGGACATATTTTATCTATTTCTTTTTTAAGGTTTTCATCATCAATAATTCCGTAATCTGCACCATTTTCAAGTAAATTTTTTATATTTTCTTTTTTTCTACTTGTTGCTATTACAGTACTTCTTTTTGCTTTTGCTAATTTACAAGCTGCAAGACCTACTGTACTTGTTCCTCCACGAATAAGTATTGTTTCATTTTCTTTTAAATTTAATGATTCAAATAATGATCCATATGCTGTAAAATAGGTTTCTGGAATTGAAGCAATTTCTTCAATACTTAAATTGTTTTTAATTTTTTCATTTACTTTAAAAACATTTTTTTCAGGTAATAATGTATATTCTTCATAGCTACCATTAAATGATCTTCCCATTCCACCCATTAAACCTATAACTAAATCTCCTTTATTGAATTTACTATTGTTTTCATCAATAATTTCTCCAACACATTCAATTCCTGGGACTATTGGTAAATTAATATAATCTTCATCTGCTTCATATTCACGTAATATAATTTCAGATCTATTAATTCCAAATGATTTTACTTTAACTAAAACCCAATTAGGTTTAATTTTAGGAATTTCTATTTCACTAACTTTTAAATCTTCAGCTTTACATGTTTCATTAATCACAACTGCTTTCATGTTATCATCTTTAAATCTTTTTCCAACATTGAGGATCAGGAGAATAAAAATCATTGGTATATCCATAACTTACAGATGGGCAACCTCTACAAAATTTAAGTAGTTCACATTTAGAACATTTTTCAAATTTTTCATATTGTCTATAATAATTCATTTTATCTCCAAAGAAGATTTTAGTCATAGAATCTTTTAATGCATTACCTATATAACTATCCATTCTACGACAAGCATATACATCACCATTTGGAAGTATTGTCATATGTGAGTTTCCACAATTACAACCATCGTATATTACATCATCGTCTAAATCCTTAGGAATTTTAAATAATCCTTTCTCATAAAGATAAAGTGTCCATAAATGGTCTTTTAAATTAAAATTAGTATGTTTGTCTTTATATTCTTCGAATTTATTCCAACATTTATCTAATAATTGGTGATATTCTTCTGGACTTATTTGTGAAATCTTTTCATAGCTTGTTGGACAATATCTTGCAAAAGAGAATAAATCTACATCATATTTTACTACAGTATCAATAATTTTAGGAATTTCATCAATATTTGTTTTAGATACTGTAGTCATAATATTTGCATGAATTCTATTATCTTTAAGACATTTTATTTTTTCCATTGTTGTATCAAATGAACCTTCTTTTCTAAAATAATCATGAGTTTCTTTTAATCCATCAATTGAAAGTTGATAGAATTCACATCCATAAGAATGTAATTTTTTACAAGTTTCATTATTTAAATGGAATGGATTTCCAAGTATTCCAAATCTTATTTTATTATCCTTTAATAATTTTAATATTTTCCAGAAGTCTGGATGTAAAATGGGATCTCCACCAGTAATTGAAAAATAAGGTATTCTATTTACATCTTTACACATTTTTAAACAATTATTTATTGTTTTTTTAACATCTTCATAAGGCATTGTTAAAATAGGTTTATTATTTTCTTCTGAGAATATATAACAATGTTTACATCTTTGGTCACAATCATCTGTAATATGAAATTGAAATGCAAAAAAATTAGTCATTTTATAGGTTTCTCCGTAAAATAAAATCTTTAAAAAAAGTTTAATTGATAGTAATACTATCAATTATTAAATAAAAACAATATTGATTATTTTTAGTTTAATTTTTCACTACCACATGCAGTTGTTACTTCACTACCACATGCTGTGTTGATTTCTGATCCGCATGCTGTTGCGGTTACTTCGCTGCCGCATGCAGTATTTATTTCACTTCCACAAGCAGTTGAAATGGTAGATTTAATATAGTTTCCAGCTATTTTACTATTAAAAAAATTTTCATTTTTATTCCATGAATTTAATTTATACATTTTATTGTCTCCTATTTTAAAAAATATTTTCTTTTTAATATTAAAAAGTTTAATATCTCTATATATTACTCTTTAATTTTTCTGTTTATAAATTAGGAAGTTACTATTAAGTAACCTTTATTTTATTTAATATTTAATTGTTATAAGTTACTAAAAAGTTACTTATTACTTTAATAAATTTAAATAGATAATTATTATAGTATAAGAAAATAAGGTTTTTATTATGGTGAATAATAAAGGTATAAATCAATGTCCTGTAGAATTAACTATGAATTTAATAAATAAAAAGTGGGTAATTCAGTTAATTAGGGACATGTTTTTTGGAAAATCTCATTTTAATGAATTTAAAGAGGATAAACCAAAATTATCTAATAAAGTTCTTTCTAGTTGTCTTAAAGATATGGAGAAAAATGGTTTAATTAAAAGATTTGTTAATCCTAATGATTCATTAGATATTGAATACCGTCTTACAGATAATGGAAAAGCTTTAAATAAAGTTATTTATGAGCTTGCTATGTATACTCTTAATACAAATAAAGATTATGATGAAAAAACAAGGGAATTTCTTAAAAAATTATTTAAAGAAAAGTTAAATATTGAATAATTTCTTTTTTTACATCTTTTAAACATTAATAATCTTAATTTTTATAAAATTTGATTAATGTATTAAATTATTTTTTTATATCATTTTAAATTTAGATATTTAATTAAATTCATGATTAAAAAAGTATTTTAAAATTTTATTAGTGGGGTATGTTGAAGTTCTATTTTTTAAACAGTACTTAAAAATTAAATTTAAAAAAATTAGAATAATTTTAAGAAAAATCTGTTAAAAAGTTTAACTTCATTAAATATTAAATCTTTTTAAAATCTGTTAAAAAATTTAATTTCACTAAATATTAAATCTTTTTATATTATAATTAATTTATATTTAATTTCATAAAATTTTAATTTTATATTATTTTATATTTCTGTTCTTATTTTTTTTTAATTGTTTATAAATTTTATTAAATTTTTATAAAAATAATAAATACTATAAGTTATTAATTATATATAATTTTATAGTATCTTTATTGAATAATTTAGATATTAAACTTTAAAAGAGGAATCTTATTAAAATGAATTATAAAAAGATAATTTTTATTGTTGTTATTTGTATTATAATTTTATCTGGATATTTGATTATTAATGAATTTATTTTTAATAATAATGTTACTAACAATACTAATCTTAAATATACTGTTACTGTAGATAATTCAAGTTTTACAGTACCATCTACTTATAAGGTTGTTAATAAGTCATCAAATTTTGCTATTTTAACAACTAATAATCAATCTTCAAATTCAAGTAATTGTTATCATTTATTGATTCAAAGAATCAATCAAACTCAAAAAGAGGAGTTTTCTAATAATGTTACTACTGATGAATATTCTTATTCTGTTAGTAAAGTGAATAATACATATCTTGTTAATAGATCTTATCTTGATGGTATTATTGAATATATTGAATTCTGTCAAAATGGTGATAAATTATATATTTTAGAGTTATGTGTTAATAGTACATATTATAATTCTAATCCAACAAATCGTACAGTTTCAGAACAATTAAATGAAATTGTTAATGATAGTGGATATAAACCTATTTAATCTTTATATCCATTTTTTGATTTTTAGATATTTTTTAATATTTAATGCTTTTTTATGAATTTAAACTTTTTTTTAATTTAAAATTTAAGTTTTTTTATAGATTATCTTTTTATATGTGAGTTTATCTTAATTTTTATTGGTTTTTAATCTATTTTTTCATTGTATGTTGGTTGTTTTAGTTTTTTATTTGGTTTCTAAGCTATTTTTTTCTTGAATATCTTTTATTTAATTTTATTATATTAAGAATTGTTTTATATTAATTTATTTTTTAGTAAACTTTTATAATATTTTGTTCGTATATAGTCGAAACATTTTTATACCATATATAACAATATTATATTAATTAAATATAGAAATATGTAGAGGAATTATATAATTATTATAAACAATATAATTATAATTAAAGGTGGTTATAATGGTAGAAACAATTGAAGATTTAATCAATGCATTAAAAACTGAAGATGATTTAGATAGAGAAGCTGCTCTTGGAGAACTTGAAATTAGAAGTGAAGAATCTTTAGATGCATTAATCGAAGCATTAAACAATAGAAATAAAAATATTAGGAGATATTCTGCACAAGCTTTAGGTTATATTGGAAATGAAAAAGCTATACAACCATTAATTAATACTTTAGAAGATAAAAATAAATTTGTAAGAAGAGAAGCATCTACTGCTTTAGTTCATATTGGTGAACCAGCATTTGATTCTTTAATTGAAATTTTAGATCATGAAGATTGGAGAGTTAGAGGTGCAGCTGCTTGGGCTTTAGGAAGTATGAAAAAACCAGAAGCACTTGATGCATTAAATGCTTTATTAGATGATGAAAGTGGTTTTGTTAAAGCAGGTGCAAAAAACGCAATAGCAAATATTGAAAAAGGAAACTAATTTTAACTTAGTTTTCTTTATTAATTTCTGTTTATAAGATTATTTTACTATTTTTTATATTTCTAGTTTAAATTTTATTAAAATTACTTAATATTTTTATATTAAAATTTTTAATTTTCATTATATTTTCTAAGATTTTGAATATTATATATTTTTTTGTACATTTTTTTATTTTTATTATAATTTTTCTATTAATTTTAAATGGAATTTGAAAGAATATATAAAAATTTTAATTAATAGGAAGCTATTTTCCGCCAATTTTATATATTATAAAAGTAAATATTATTATGGTTACTTTTTCTATTGATTAAGTAAAATTTTATATCAATCTAAAATTTCTTTAAAATAATTTTTTGTAAATAAAGATTGAACTTATATTATTTAATTTAAATTTATAAGTCCTGTTTATTTGTTTTGATTTTAATTAATAATGAATTAAAATAAAATTTATTAATTATTAAAAATAAATATTAAAATACTATTTATTAAAGCAAATATTTATCATTATTATTTATTAAAAACTTAGGAGATATAAAATGAAAATAGGAATTTTAAACTTACAAGGTGCAGTTAGCGAACATTATGATATTACAAAAAAAGCAATAGAAAATTTAGGTATAAATGCAGAATGTGAAAATGTACGTTATGCTGATGATGTAGCATCTTGTGATGGAATTATTATTTCTGGAGGAGAAAGTACAGTTATTGGTAAAATCATTTTTGAAAGAGGTATAGATAAAATAATTAAAGAAAATAATATACCTGTTTTTGGTACCTGTGCTGGAATGGTTTTACTTGCTAAAAAAATTGATTTTAATCAACCATTACTTGGATTAATGGACATAGTTGTAAAAAGAAATGCTTTCGGATCTCAAAAAAATTCATTTGAATCAAATATTAAATTCCTTGGAGAAGATTTTAATGGAGTTTTTATTAGAGCTCCAGCAATCTCAAGTTATGATAAAACAAAAGATGATATAAAGGTATTAGCAACTCTTGATGATCAGGTTATAGCTATTAAACAAGGACATAATATTGCCTGCAGTTTTCATCCAGAGTTAACTGATGATACTAGGATTCATGAATACTTTTTAAAGGAGGTTTTACAGTGTGTGGAATAGCAGGAATTGTATATAAAGATGGAAAATTGCATAATATTGGTAATGATATGACCAACATGTTAAATGCACTTCAACATAGAGGACCTGATTCAGCAGGTTTTGCATTATATGGTGGTTTAGGTCTTAAAGATGATGAATATATTTTAAACATTCAACTTGAAAAAAACAGTAAAAAATTATTAAGAACAGTTAAAGATGAAATTAATATGGTTTCACCTATTAAAGCAGATAAATTAATGTCTACTACTGAGAACTCATGTTTATATCAATGTAAAATTCAATTAGATGAATTTAAAATGTTAAAACCTCTTATACAAGATGTTGATTCTATTAATGATAAAGTAGTTGTTATTAATGGGGAACATGGCTTTCAGATGATTAAAGATGTAGGTTCTGTTCTTGAAATTGCAGATAATTATGATACTCGTTCTATAATGGGAACTCATGCAATTGGACATACTAGATTCTCTACAGAAAGTGGAGTAGATTTATATCATGCTCATCCATTCCAAACATATATTTTAAGGGATGTTTCTTTAGTACATAATGGACAAATTACTAATTATTGGAAAGTTAGAGATACTTTAGAAAGGAAAGGTCATATTTTTGAAACAAATAATGATACTGAATGTTTAGTTCATTATATTGCAGATAAAATTTCTACTGGTTACACATTAGAAGAAGCTTTAGAACAATCTGTAGAAGATATGGATGGACCATTTTCTTATATTGTAGCAACTCCTAATGGTATTGGTATTGCTAAAGATAAATTAGGTTTAAGACCTGGAGTAATGGCAGAAAATGATGATATATTTGCAATAGCTTCAGAAGAAGTTTCACTTGGACAAGTAATTGATACTAGTGAAGTTGAGCAAATTTATCCTGGTGAAGTTAGAGTATTTGAGATTTAATTATTATATTTGGTATTTAGTTAATAAAACAGTTATTAATTAAAATAAGTTAAAATTTTATAAAGGTGATTTAATGGCTAATGAAATTGAAATTGATGCATCCTCACTTACTCCTCGTGAATTAAATTCAAAAATTAAAGAATATGCAAAAGAATTTGATAAAATTATTATTAAAAATCCTGGAGCAGATCATTATCTTGTTGCAGGTCTTGTTGAAGATACTAGTATTGTTATTGAAGGTTCTGCAGGTTATTTTGCTGGAACTATGCTTGATAAAGGTAATATAACAATTAATGGTAACGCAGGATGGTTTGTAGGAGATAATATGACTAGTGGTGAAATCATAGTAAATGGTTCTGCAGGTGATGGTGCAGGACAAGGTATCTATGGTGGAACACTTGTAGTTAAAAAAGGTGTAGGTTCAAGAACTGGAGAAATCATGAAAGGAGGAACTGTAATTATTGGTGGTGACTCTGGATTCATGTCTGGTATATTTATGATGGGTGGTCGTATGATTATCCTAGGTAATTTAGGTGCTGATGCAGCAGAATCTATTATTCGTGGTGAAATCTTTGTTTTAGGTGATGTTCAAAGTTTAGGTAAAAATGCTATAATCATTAATATTACTGATGAAGATAAAAAAGAATTAAAAGAAATTCTTGAACATTATGGCTTTGAATTAAAAGATGAAGATTATGATAAATTTACAAAAATTATACCAGAAAGTGCAAGACCAATTTATGGTAAAAATTAAGGGAGGAGAGTAAAGTGCCATATAAAGTAAAAAGAAGTCCAGTACTTTGTAAAAGAAGTTTTAATAGGCCAGGATGCTGTTGGTATATGTGTGATGACAGAGACGAAAAAATATGTCATAAATGTTTCTCCTGTGTAAATAACTGTCCTCATAATGTTTATGAAGTAGTTGATGGTGAACCTTATGCAGTATATCCTGAAAGATGTGTTGGTTGTAGAATCTGTATGGAAATGTGTCCAAATAAAGCTATTGAAGTTGAAGCTATTCCTGAAGATTATAGGGAATCATGGAAATATCCTGATATGATGGAGATTGTTAGGAAATCTGATTCTGGAAAATATCAAATTAGGAGTACTGGTGCATTAAGGAAAATACCAACATTTGATGATTTAGTAATTACTCCTGCACAAGTATCAAGACCACCTTTAGATAAATATCGTGAACCTTGTGGAACTGATGTTGTTCTTGGTAGTAGATTTGCTGAAAACCCATTAAAAATTGATACTCCTATTATGATTGGAGCAATGTCTTTTGGTGCATTAAGTAAAGAAGCTAAAATGGCATTAGCTATAGGTTCTTCTCTTGCTGGTACTGCAACTAATACTGGTGAAGGTGGAATGCTTCATGAGGAAAGAGATCTTGCAGATAAACTTATTGCACAATATGCATCTGGAAGATTTGGAATTTCTGCAGATACCTTAAATAAAGGTGATGCAATTGAAATTAAAATTGGTCAAGGAGCAAAATCTGGTATGGGTGGACACCTTTTAGGTGAAAAAGTTACTGCAGATGTAGCTAAAATTAGGATGATACCAGAAGGATCTGATGCATTATCTCCTGCAAGACATATGGATATTGTAGGTCCAGAAGATCTTGCAATGAAAATCTCACAATTAAGAGAAATCACTGACTGGAAAGTACCTATTATGGTTAAATTTGCTTCAGGTAAAGTTGCTAGTGATGTAAAAATTGCAGCAAAAGCTGGTGCTGATGTAGTTGTAGTAGATGGTATGCAAGGTGGTACTGGTGCTGGTCCTGATGTTATTATGGAACATTCTGGTATTCCTACCCTTGCTTCTGTTGTAGAAGCAGATAAAGCTTTAAGAGAAATCAATCTTAGAGAAGATGTTGACCTTGTTATTGCAGGAGGTATTAGATCTGGTGCAGATGTTGCTAAAGCTATGGCTTTAGGTGCAGATGCTGTATATATTGCTACTGCTGCTCTTATTGCAATTGGTTGTAGAGTATGTCAACAATGTCATACAAGTACTTGTAAAAAAGGTATTGCAACTCAAAATCTTGAGTTAAGACATAGATTAAATGTTAAACAAGCTGGAAAACAAGTAGCTAATTATATTAAAGCTATGACAGATGAAGCTTGTATGTTAGTACAACAAGCAGGAAACACACATCTTTCAAAATTAGAAAAAGAAAATTTAAGAGCATTAACCCTTGAAGCTTCTGCATTAAGTGGAGTTCCAATGGCAGGTAATGAATGGATGCATTAATTGCTCTTATTAGCTATTAAATTAGTTTTTATAACTAATTTAATTTTTTTAAATTTATAACTTCATTTTTTTAAGTATTTATCTCTTTTTTTAGTTTTTATTTTAGTTTTGTTTAATTTTATTTAAATTTTGTTTTTGGTTTTTAAATATGTTGTTTTTTGAAGAAGTTTATTTTTAAGATTTTTTAATTTTAAATAGATTTTAGAGGATATTAAATTTTTAAATAAAATTAATTTTTAATAGAATCAATTTTTTAATAAGTTCTAATTTAATTCTTCAATTTCATGAGCAATACAAAGTTTACATAATGCAGTTGGATTTTTAATATTATTATGTTTTACAGGACAATAGTAAATACCTTCTTTTAATATGATTTTTTGATTTGCAGGGAATGGAGTATTAATTGGATGTATAGGTTCTTCTAAAATAAATGTTGTATATATTGATATTATAGTATACATAAGTGGTGTTTTATTACTTTCTGAATCTATTTCTTTCATTTGCTCATTATATTGTTTTTCTAGTATATTTAATGAATTTAAAAACTTAGTTTTATTAATATTTTCTGGATAATTTTTATTATCATTTTTTATTCTTTCAAGTCTTCCTAAAAAATATTTTATTGTAACTTTAAGATATTCTTCACGATATGATTTTTGAATATATTCTCCTTCTTTTCTTAGGTATGTTGATGCAATCATCTCATCATATAATCTCATTTTTCTTGCATATTGTTTAATGATTTTTAATACATCATTTTTACTTATATCATTTTTAAGCTCTCTTAATTCATTAAATATAGACATGGTTTTTCACTTAATTTATTATTAATTAATTATTATTCTTTTTAAAATTTAATGTTTTTTCTGTTTTATATATTATTATTCTAAATTTCAATTTTTTATAAACAATATTTAAATTTAATAAAAATCATAATTTATTATAATTAATATTTAAGTTATAAATTAAGGATTATTTATTATGATTACAATTACTAAAAATGAGCGAAATGTTTTAGATTTAGTTAAAAAACTTAATGGATCATATGAGGATGGTATTCCTCAAAATTTACTTAAAATCGAGCTTAAAATACATGAATATCAATTATATGAAATTTTAAACAGTCTTAAAAATAAAAAACTTGTTGATTTCGAAGATAATCGTGTTAAATTACTTGATACTGATGAAAAAATAAACACTGTAAATTCTAAACAAGATGTTATTGATGCAGAATTAAATCAGATAGAACAAGATTCTATTGAACTTATTAAAAATATTGTTGTAGATGGTATTGTTCCTAAATATGAATTAGAAGGAAATCTTTTATATGGGAATTTGAATTTATCTGACTTTAGAATGTATCATGTTATTATCTCTTTAACAAATAAAGGTATTATTAAACCTATTCTTAAATATGGTGAACAATATTATAGACTTTTATTATCTGATTAATATTATTAAATTTAGTTGATTTGATGTTTTTTTTAATTTTTACTTTTTTTAAATTATTTTTTGTTAATTTGATGTTTTTTTTTAGTTTTTATTTATTTTATTAATTTTTTTTGTTAATTTGATGTTTTATTTAATTTTTACTTTTTTTTTAAATTATTTTAGTTTTTTAAGAAGTTTATTATTATATTTTTAGCTTCATTAAAGTTTCTTTTAATTAGAACATTGTGTTTTGTATTAGGAAAAGAATAAATTTTTGAATTTGGTATTTTTTCAAGTTCTTTAATATTATTATATGAAATAATTTCTTCATCTTCTCCATAAAGAATTAATGTTTTGTTTTTAATTTCATCTAATTTATTATAAATATTAAAATTTTTACATGTTTCTAATGTTTTTATTATTGCAGATTGATTTTTATTTTTACTTTGGATTATTTTAATTTCATCTAATTTGTTTTTATTTTCTTTAATTATATCGTCTGGTAAAACATATTTTATCATGGTATCATAGAAACATTCAAAACTTTCGTTTATTGAGTTAAGCATTATTTTAAAGTTTCTATTTGTATAGTTATCTGCTCTTGGTAATGTAGATATAAGTACTAATTTTGATACAAGTTCTGGATTTTCAACTGCAATTTTAAGGGAGATTTGTCCTCCAAGTGAAAAGCCAATTAAATGGAATTTATTAATATTTAATTTTTTAAGAAGTTTTATAACATCGTCTTTAATTAAATTCATAGTATATTTTTCGTTACCTTCTTCTGTTTTTCCATGTCCTCTTAAATCCATGCTTATTACTTTATAATATCTCTCTAAATATTTAGTTAAATGTTTCCAATAATTTAAATCATCTGAAAGTCCATGAATCAATACAATAGGAAAACCATTTCCTGAGATTTTATAGTTCATTTTAATTGAATTAATATTAATAGTTGTCATAGTATTACTTTTTTATTTTAATATAATTTAATTTATTGATTTAATTAAATTTATTATCATTTATTATATAATAAATTTGATTATTATCTATGTAATTTTTATATAATAATTTTTTAGCTATTTTAATTTAAAAATAAGATTTATTATATCTTTTATCTTTTTATTGGTTTTCATAAAATATATATAATACGAATTTTAAAATTAAACATAGAAAATTGTTTATATTTTTTGGTGTAAATAATTTTATTTAAAAAAATTTAGGAGTTCTGTGGATGATGAGAATTAGTATGTCTTTACCTAAAAAATTATTAGAAGATTTTGATGATGTTTTAAAAAGTAGAGGATATCAATCTCGTTCTAAAGGTATTAGAGATGCTCTTCAAGATTATATTCTTCGTTACCAATGGATGAATGAAATGGAAGGGGAACGGATTGGTGTAATTACTATAATCTATGATCATCATTATACTGGAGTTATGGAGAACTTAGCAGATATTCAACATGCTTACAGAGAAACTATTACTGCTAGTATGCATGTTCATATGACTGAAAAATATTGTATGGAAGTTATCATTGTTAATGGTGATGTAAATCTTATACGTGAAATCACTGAAAAGATGATGAAACTTAAAGGTGTAGAACACGTTAAACTTACTAGTACTGCTAATAGTAAGAATTTTAGTCATAAACATGAGCATAATCATGTACATTTTGAAGGTTAATACTTAAGTTTTTTTAACTATTTTAAAAGATTTAAACTTAAGTTTATTCTTTTAAAATGTCTATTTGCTTTGTTTGTTCTATTTTTTATTTATTTAAGGATTTTTAGTGTTTTTTAGTTTAAACTCCTTTTTCGTGTTTTTTTTTTATTTTTTTATTTGTTTAAACCGCTTTGTGTTTTTTATTAGTTTTTAATATTTTTTTTTAGCTTTTGTTTTATTATTTTATTTATTAAAATTTTTAATTAATAAATTTTTTAATTAATATTTGTATTTTTTAATTCTTTTAAATTATTTACTTAGAAATGAATTTTTTATTTTAAAAAATTATTTTATTTATTTCTATTTTTAAATATTTTCATGATTTTCTATTATTAAATAATAAACTTTTATAATTATTCTTTTTTATTAATATAATTTAATTATATTTAAAATGAGGTAATTATATGACTTGTGAATTAATTTTAGTAAATGAGAATAATTTAATTATGGCAGCAGATAAAACAACTGTATTAAATAATGAAAGAATATTTGATGATGTAAATAAGATATTTGATTTTTCAGGAAAATACACTATGGCAGTTATGGTTTATGGTAATCCTGATTTTATGAGTATTCCTATGGAAGATTTTTTATCAAATTTTAAGGAAGAAATTTCATATAATCGATATGATAAGCTTGAAGATTTAGGATATTCTATTATTGATTATATTGAAGAAGAATATTTAGACTATGAGGTTGATATTAAATTAATTAAATATGAGTTTTTAAGATTATTTGATAATTTTATTCGTGATATTTTAAGTGAAAATAAAGAAAAAGATTGTTTAGAATCTTTTGAAGAGTTTTTAGACAATTTTGATACAGATAAATATATTAATGTTCTTGAGAATATTAAAAATAAAAATGAATTTAATTCTTTAGATGACTTTTTTAATAAATTAACTTCATTATTTTCTAGTTCTGATGATTATATTAAAGATCTTCTATATAAATTATTTATTCAGATGTTAATTCTTAAAAAAACAGGTATTGTTATTGGTGGTTATGATAAATTAAATAAGAATCCTTCATTTATTAATTTTGAACTTATTACTTTACTTGATGGTGAAGTTATTAAAAGTGATTTTAAAAGGATAGATTATAATGGAGATAATTTAATTCTTGCTTTTTCCCAAACAAAGGAAATCATGTCTTTTTTATCTGGTATACATCCTAAGTTTCAATATACTTTTTTATCTGGTTTTGAATCATATTATGATGATTATTTAGATAAATTAAATATTATTAAAGATGATGTTTCTAATAATATGTCTAATTTTAATAAGCTTAATATTAATAAAAATGAATTTAATGATTTAAAATTAGTTATGAAAGGATTTAGTAAATCTTATGATTATCTTAAAAAAGAAATAGAATCAATTAAAAATGATAATAAAAATTTTTATTTAGAAAAACTTTCAGATTTATCTTCTAAAGATTTAGGATTTTTAGCTAAATTTTTAATTGCTATTACAAATGTAAAATATTGTTTAAATAATGGTTACAATATATCTGATTTATCATTTAATATTGCTTTATTAAAAGATGATAAATTTATGTGGTTTTATGATTAATTTAATTTAGATTATATTAGAATTTTTAATTTATATTAAAACTATATTTAATTTAAACAATATTTTTCTTTTTTGATATTTTTTTTAAAAAAAATTTTTAGATTAAATAAGTAAAATATTTTTATAATAATAGCCTAAATTTATTTATGGCAAAAGTTAGTATATTAGGTTCAACTGGAACAATTGGTAAAAATGTTGCATTCACATTAGCAAGATTAGATTTTATTGATGAAATTGTAATGTTTAGTAGACCATCAAGTTTAAGTAAAGCTGAAGGTGAAGTACTTGATATGTATGATGCTTTAGCTGCAGAGAATATTTTATGTAAATTTATTCCTTCTTGTAACTTTGAGGATATTGCAGGATCTGATATTGTATTAATAACTTCTGGTATTCCAAGAAAAAAAGGTATGGATAGATTAGATTTAGCAATACCAAATGCTAAAATTGTTAGGGATTATTCTAAGCAAATTGCTATTCATGCTCCAGATTCTATTATTTTAGTTGTAACTAACCCTGTTGATGTAATGACAACAGTTGCATTAAAATATTCTGGTTTTGACAAAAGTAAAGTTATTGGACTTGGAAACCATTTAGATTCTTTAAGATTAAAAATGTTTTTATCTAACTACTTTAATATTAATAGTAGTGAAGTTCATACAAGGGTTATTGGAGAACATGGTAATCATATGGTTCCTCTTTTAAGTTCAACTACTATTGGTGGTATTCCTTTAGATTATTTCATTGGGCCTGTTAATTTAGATGTTGATGTTCTTATAAATAAACTTAAAAGTGCAGGAAATTCAATTATATCTAAAAAAGGTGCAACAGAGTATGGTCCTTCATTTGCAATTACTGATTTAATTAAAAATATTATTACTAATAGTCGTAGAATTCTAACAGTTACTACATATTTAGATGGTGAAGTTGAAGGTGTTCATGATATATCATTAGGTGTACCTGCAGTTTTATCAAAAAAAGGTATTAAAATGATTGTACCTATTCATATGACAGATATTGAAAAAGAAGAATTTTATGATGCTGCAAATGTTATTAAAGAATGTACTGATAAAGTTATGCATTATTTAGAAGATTAATATTATCTTCTTTAGATAATATTTAATTGATTTTCCTGTTTTTTATTAATTTTATTATTTAGTTTAAAATTTTAAATGAAAATATTTTGTAATTTATTATGATTTAAATTAAAAACTATTTTAAATATTTTTTATCTATTTTTTGTTATCTTGTTTTATGTGTTTTTTAGCTATTTTGTTTTTCTTAATTTTTAGTTTATCTTATTTTGTTTTATGTGTTTTTTAGCTATTTTGTTTTTCTTAATTTTTAGTTTATCTTATTTTGTTTTATGTGTTTTTTAGCTATTTTTTTTTAAAAATAATTTACTATATCTTTTTAATTAAATAATAATTTATATTAATAAATTATATTATTATATAATAATAATTTTTAGAAGGGATTTAATGAATTCTACATCAAGTTGTTTAAATGAATGGAATGCTATTATTGAAGCATTTGGACAAAGAAAAGAAGTGATTTTAATAAGAAGATATAAAACTAAAAAAGAAGGTTTTTTATTATATCCTACTGTTAATTATGCTCATCAAAAAAATTTTATTGAAGTTTTTAAAGATGATGAGAAAGATTTTGTTTATGAAAATTTATACCCTAAAAAGTTAAATGAAAAATCTGAGGTTAAATACTATGCAAAAGTAGATTGTATTATTCAAAAACCAACAGATACTATTGAAAATTATGAAAAATATCATATATGGACTAGTAATCATATTAAAGATTATGTACATAAAGAAACAAGTTATATTTGGTTATTAAGAGTATATAAACTTCAAGAACCATTAATGCTTAAAAGAGGTGGTGGAAGAATTTATTCAAAAGCTGAAAAAGAGGTTTCATTAGAAAATATGACTCCAGTATTTAATGATGATGAATTTAATAAAATTAAAGAAGATATTTTAAATATATAATTTTTTAAAATTATTATTTATTTTAATATTATAATCATTTATTTTAAATTAAAAATTCAGAATTATTGTTTAAACAATATTTTTTTTAAAATTTATTATTATTTTTTTGAGTAAATGTTTAAACAATATTTTTTTTTTAAAATCTATTTTTTTAGTAAATTTATGTAAATTGATTTATAAGTATAAAAAATAGAATAACAAATCTAAATTTTGATTATTTAAAAGTTTAATTGCTTATTTAAAAATTAAATATTTTTTATTATTAAAAATTAAAAAAAGGTAAAAGATTAAAATTTATATTTTATTCTTTTACATATATACTAGCATTTTCATTAAATGGATTTATACGAACAGCTAATTTTAACATATATGGATAATTTTTATAAGTGTATTCAAGATATCTTATCCATTCATATATTAATTTACTGTAAACTCTACTTATATCATAAGATAGGTGTGTATAATCAGATTCAGGTAGATTTTCAAATGTTTTTCTATAACTTAATTCGTCTGTTAAATGCATCATAGCAAGAAGCAATTCTGAAAAATTATCTGTTTGATGTAATGTTGGATTTTCAATTAAATCAAATAGATAAGGTCTTCTTTCATTTAAGTATTCTTTTAATTCTATAAAGAATTTAGTGCGATCTTCAGATGATAATTTAAAATTAAATGATATTGGATTTTCATCTAATTCATTTAATACATTTTCATAATCTTTTTCTTTCCAAGTTTCAATGGATTTAAGTTCTTTAGTTATATTAACTTCTCCATTTGCATAATAAAACATAGATATTAAACCATTTCCAATTCCTGAAAAGAATGATCCCATAAGAATGTCTATTTTTTCTTGTAAAGTTTTTTGTTCATGATTATCCATTACTTTATCTATAACAAGAGTTACAATTAGTATATCAATTGGTATAAATCCTAAATGTAACATTACATAATGGAATATATCATGAAAATCTCCAAATATAATATAATCTATACCATATATTATAAATATTAAGATAATTAGTATTATCCCAAATTTTACTTCCCATTTTAATTTTCTCATATTTCCCACTAAATAAATTTATTAAATAATTTTTTAAACTTAAAAATAAAGTTTAAATTAGATATTTAATTCAAAAAAATTCCTATATTATTTTTTATAGATTATCCATTTAAAAAAATATAAAACTTAATTTTTATTCTTTTAAAAATAAATTTAATATTTTTTGAATTATATTTCCAATATTATATTAATATTAATATTAAATATTTTTTACTTATTATAATAAGATTTAATCAATTCTTTTCTTATTATTAAAAATTAGAATCTTTCTTAAAAAGATTATATTTATTATTTTTTCTTAATTTTTATTATTTTTAAATCGTTTAAACCTTTATTATTTTTAGATTTAACTTTCTTTGTTGATTTAAAATGTTAAATGTTCTTTAAATTTTTATAAAAAATAGTTTTTAACAGATTTTTATTTTTAAATATTATTATTAATGTTTTTAGTATTTAATGTTGTTTAAATCTTTATATTTATAATTTAAGAATTATAATTAAAATAGTTTTATATAAAACAAGTTTTAAATGTGTATTTATTTTTTTAAAAAAAGAATTACTTTGTTGAAAAATCATATTAAAAATTTAAATTAAATCTTTTAATATATTTCAACAAAGTTAAACAATTTAAAGTTCTTGATATTTAAATTGTTTATATTTGATATTGTTTTGCTGGGTTTCCTGAGAAGTCTGCTATTGTTGCTTCTCCTGTGAAGGTAAATACTTCAAATACTGGGTTATCTGCTGTTGAATATAATGATTTTACAAGTTCATTTGAGTCTAATACTTTTTGTTTGAGATTTATATCATCTACAAATTCTACTTCTCCTTTTACTCTTAACCATTGATATTCAGGGGTTGCTGCAGTTAATTCGAATTTTGGATCAGCAACTAATTCTTTGTACATTGGTTTTGTATTTGCTGTGCAGAAGTATGGTTTATTGTTTTCTTCAAAGTAGTAAAGTATTGGTCTTACTTTTGCTTCTTGGTCTAATCCTTTAGTTGCTAAGTATACAAGTGGGTTTTCTTCTAAAAATTTAATTACATCATTCATAATAATTCACATCCATATAATTTTATTTTTTAATTTTTTTATTTAAACAAGTTATATTTAGTTTTAAACTAAAATATCTGTTTAATTTTTAAATAAATTTTAATTTGTATTTAATAATATGATTTATCATATATAAATAGGTTTTGTAACTTTTTAGTTACTTATTTATTTTTATATTCATAATCACATTTTATTATCATGTATTTTAATCTTAAATACATGTTTTGTATTTTATAATTTGATTAACTATTTATAAAAGCTTTTTGTAACTAAAAAGTAATGTAGTTACTGTATAGTAACTTTAAATAAATTTTAATTTAATATTTAATTCAACTTATACCTTGAAATATTTAGTTTAATTTTTATTGTGTACTTTTTTTATGGTTTAAATTAAGTCATTTATCTTTAGTATGTTTGTTTTTATGGTTTAAATTAAATCTGCTATATCTTTTAATGATTGATTTAAATCATTATCAATTGATATACCTCTACTTATTGCTTCTGGAATATTTGCTTGATTTAAGTTCATTCTTATTAATGTTGAATTTGGATAATTGTAGCAGTATTGTTCAAATGGGAATCTAATAATTGTGGGAGTATTGTATCCTACACCTAATTCTAAAAATACAGTATTTTCATTTACTGAATTTTTTAGAAAGTTTATATATTTATCATAGTTTTTATAGTTTGGTTCTTCAACAAATCGATTATCACATCTAAGGTTTTGAATTAAAAAGTCTCCACATTTAGGACAATATGGTATATCATCACTATTTATTGTATAATCATCTACTTTATTATTAATCATTCTTTTAATGTATTTTTCATTATAATAAACATTATTAGAACATGGTTTTATACATTGAAATTGTGAGTATTGTCCTTGTGGTTCAAATATTTTTTCTTGTTTAAATCCTGCTTTTTCAAGTTGATAATCAACATTAGTTGATATGATATAATAATTTTTGTCTTTAAGTATCTTGTATAAATTGGTATATGGTTCTAATGCTGGTGTTTCATATCTTACTTCGTTTATATGGTGGGACCAGAATCCCCAATATTTACATGCATTATCCTCATTTAAATAAACCCAGTATATACCCATAACTTCTGTTAAATTATTATAACCTAATTTTTTATACTGTGGATAATGTTTTTTAAAAAATTCTTCATTTGTATAGTTTAATCCACCTGCTGCAGATAATCCAGATCCAACACCTACAACAATATTATCTGCATTTGAAATTTTTTCATATGCTTCTTTAATTTTTTTAGAATAATTATTAAACATTTTAACCTCTTTATTTAATCTTCTAATAATTTTTTATAAATTTCTAATTGTTCTTCTTCAAATACATCAAAAATTACCATTTCAATACTTGTGTCTTGATTATTATTTAAATAACTATTTACTGCAGAATATGCTGCTTTTGCAGCATCCTCTTTTGGATAATTAAATACTCCTGTTGAAATATTTGGAAATGCAATTGTTTTTAAATGATATTTATCTGCAAGCTTAAGAGAATTTATATATGATGATTTCAATAATTCTTCTTGATTTTTATTTGGTTTAGTTTTTTGAATTAATGCAGGACCAACAGTATGAATAACATATTTAGCAGGTAAATTATATCCTTTAGTTATCTTTGCTTGTCCAACTTTTTCATCATGTCCTTGTTTAAGCATAATTTTATTACAATCATATCTTAACTGTATTCCTGCTGCAGAGTGAATTACATTATCAATACAATTATGTAATGGTATAAAGCAACCAAGAAGTTTGGAATTAGCTGCATTTACTATTGCATCTACTTTTAATGTAGTTATATCTCCATGAAATATTCCTATTTTCGGATTTTTAGCTATTGGTTTAATATCACTTGCTGAAACTAATTTTTTTGAATTTGTTTCATAACTTAATAATTCATCTTGTTTTTCTAAAAATTCTTTAGATATTGGTCCAGGTAGACGAATGTTCATTAAAGATCGTAATAATATTCGTTTACTTTCATAATCCTTTGGAATATTGATTTTTTCATTGCTTTCTTCTATTAATTCTTTAAGTAAGTAATCTACTATTTCATCTTTATTCATATTATACCTCCTTACTTTTTGTTTTAATACATATTCTAATTGTATATTTAATTAATAAATAAATTTTGTAATAATTTAGTAACTAGGTTACTAAATAGTAACTATAATAAGTTTTTATTAAAAATATTAAAAATTAAATTTAATTATTATGTGAAAATTTTATTAATTTTAATTTATAATATTTATTTAAGTGATATTATGGGTAAACAAAAAGTACAATTTAGATGTCCTATTGATAAAGTAGTTGGTTTATTTAATAAAAAATGGACAATACAAATTATAAGAGATATGTTTTTTGGTAAAAAACAGTTTTCAGAATTTAAGGAAGATAAACCTAATTTAAGTAATAAAGTTCTTTCACAAAGATTAAAAGAACTTGAAGAAAGTAATATTATTGAAAAAAAGATTATTGAAACACATCCTGTAAAAACAGAATATTATTTAACTGATTATGGTCGTAGTTTAAATAGGGTAATTTATGAAATTGCAATGTTTAGTTTAAATAGTGGATTTGAAGAGTATTCTGATAAAGATAAAAGAGAAGAGATTCGTACTTTATTTAAAGATACCCTTAATATTTCAGATTAATTTCTAAATAAATTTTTTAAAAACTATTTTTCTTTTTTTAAGATTTTAATTTTATTATTATTTAATTTATATCTTATACTTAGTAGATTATTCTTAAAATTAGAATTTATTTTTTGTTTTTTGTTTTTAGTTGATGATTTTTAAGATTAGGATTTTTTTTGTTTTGTTTTTAGTTGATGATTTTTAAAATCCTGTTTTATTCATTATAGAAATTTTTAATAAAATCTGTTTGTAGTATACTATTTTTACTTATTTCTTCTAATTTTAAAAATAATTTCCAAGGCATTGAAAGAAGCATATAATCATTTGGAATTAAAGCTTTAATTTTAGATCGTCCTGCAAAATCGATTGGTCCAAGAATTGGTGATGGATTATTTTTATCTCTTTCTTTAAAAGTAAAAGCACCAATAGCTTGACAAGCAGATGCTTGTGGAGTTAAAATATAAGTATTATCTGTTCTAAAAGAGTTATTTAATTGTATTAATACTGTTAATTCTATTGGATTAACTGTAAATATCACTGAATCTGGAATTTCTCCATTTTCTATTTTTTCTAATGGCTTAAAAACAGCATATTTATTATCATCATAAATTGGTCTTTTGCTTATTGATTTATATGCTGTATCATAATCATAGTAAATACGCTCACCATTTATAAACATTTTTTGCATTGGTTTTGGGATATGTTCTATTTTTTTAAGATATTTATCTTTATCTTTAGCACTTTCAAGACCTAATGATAAGAAACATGCTTGAAATTCTTTATCTTCTTCATTTTCAAATCCAGTACCCCAACCTAAACCTGCATTAACTCCACCACAACTTATATTTTCACGACTAAAACAGGTTATTTTCCTTTTTGCAATGCTTTGTCCTACAAGTGACATTACACAAGCACCTCTTCCAGGTTTAAGTGTATATGCATCTTCTGGTTTTTCATCTGTTTTGATAAGTAAAATTGGGTTAAATCTTGCAGATAATTCTTTTGTTATATTACTCTCCATTTTACCACCTAATGATATATTATTTTATATACTATATTATAGATGATTTAAGTATTTTGAATTGAGTCTAATAATATATTCATTCTGTAAATTATAGTAATAGAAGGTTTAAGTATTTTGAATTGAGTATAAATATTTATTTTGTACCATAAATTCTATCACCCGCATCTCCAAGACCTGGAAGAATATATCCATTTTCATTAAGGTTTTTATCTACTGTTCCACAGAATATTTTAACATCTGGATGTTTTTCTTCAATTGTTTTAATTCCTTCTGGTGCTGCAACAATACATAAAAGTTTAATTTTACTTACTCCATCTTTTTTAAGCATATCAATTGTAGCAGATGAACTTCCACCAGTTGCAAGCATAGGATCTATAATTAAAACTTCTCTATTTTCGATTCCTTTTGGCATTTTATAATAATATTTAATTGGTTTTAATGTTTTTTCGTCACGATAAAGACCAATATGTCCTACTTTTGCATTTGGAATTACATTGATAATCCCTTCTAACATACCCATACCTGCTCTTAAAATAGGTACAATTGCGTAATTATCCTCATTTAACATCCCAGTTTTTAACTTTTCTAGTGGTGTTTGTATTGTAACTTCTTCAAGTTTTGCATCACGCATAGCTTCATATGCTAAAAGTGTTGAAATTTCTGTAATTAATTCACGAAATTCTTTTGTACCTGTATTTACATCTCTTAAGATAGCTAATTTATGAGTTATTAAGGGATGATTTAAAACATTTTCATTCATTAAATATCTCCTATCTTTAAATTAAACTTTATTGGTTTATTTCTTGTGTTGAAATTTTTAAATTTTAATTTTAATAGATAATCAAAATTTAAATAAAACATGTCTTCAACATAATCAGATTATTTACAATCTTATTATTTTAATATATATTTAAAATAAATTTTAATTTTTATGTTTTATAATTAATTAGAATCTTATAATAGGTTTTAAATATAATCATGATAAAATAAGATAAACTTGATATTTATTTTATATGAATTTAAATTATCTTAATTTATAATTTTAATAAATATCTTTTTTTTATTTATAAATTCAAGTTTAGAAAAACATCATTTTTTCTTTTAAAATCAAAATCGATTGTTTTATTGTTTCTCTTTCTTTAAATTATTTGTTAAAATTAGAACTAATCTTAATTATGTACTTCATAATATATAAATTTTTTATCTAGTACTTAAACGAAATTTATATATGATTTAATTTACTACTAATTAATTATATACAATTTAATTATTTAATTTTCATTTTCATTTAATTTATAAATATTTATAGGTGATAATATGGATGAATTATTTGAGAAAATGGTAAATGAAGCAGTTTCTGCTCAAAGGGCAGATGTTGATGTTATTAAGGAAAAAAGAGGTACTAAGTTTAAAATTGCTGATGCTAAGCCATATTTAGATGCAGCAACTAGTATGAAACCAATAGGTAGTCAATCTCAAGCAGTTTTTGATTTACATACAAATTCTGTTCAAACACATTTTGATGCTCTTAATAGTTTAACTGATACTGTTAGACCAGAAGATGATCCAATGGTTGAACACTATCAAACACCACCTGTACTTGAAATTCTTAAAGAGGAAGATTCAAAATTTAATGAAAGTGTTGAAAAATTTGCTAAGGCAATTGCTGATAATGAGGCATTAATTTCTCGTGAAGCAATTAGACATTATGGTGGATTTTATGGTCCTACTTGTGTTGTTGATTTTGCAATGATTCCTGGAAGTACAAGTAATGTTGTAAATCAAATTCTTCTTAAAACAGATATTCCATTAGCACATAAACAAGCTATTTTAGCTGCTAAATCTTGGGGTATGAACACTTCTTATGGAGTTGGAGATGCATTTTCACAAGCTCTTGAAAATGGTGCAAGTGCTGCTGAGGCTACTAAACTTGAAATTTCTCAATTACAAGATATTTATCTTGATCCAATTGAAGCTCAAGGTAAACTTATGGATGATGCTGGAGAATCTTCATTTGATTGTAGAAAATATATGAAAACCTATAAAAAACAAATGACTCCTTATGTAAAAGCAGCAATGGATAATGAAGTTCATTATGGAAATATTTTAACTGTACCTGCATATTGTGTAGGAGATATTGCTCATCATATATCACAATCTACATTTAATATGTGTAAAGATGATGTTGTAATGGCAATTATTGAAGCTACAACAGATGTAATTGAATCTAGTTTAAAATCTAATATTACTAATTTTAAATCTCCATTTGATATTTTAAGTTTAACTACTGGTGCTTCAGCATGTGCTACTGAATATATATTAGAACTTGATGGATTTAATGCTGTAATGATTGTTGATCTTCTTACAAAACGTTTCCATAATTTTGTTCAATTAAATCCAACAAGAGGAGCAGCTGCAGAACTACATAATTCTGACTTTATGGATATGATATATAGAGGTTATACATATCTTGATAAAGCTAGAAAAGCAAAATGTTCTGATTCTGGTATTTTGGAACCTATGGTAAGTTCTTATCCTGTAGATTTAAAACCAATACTTGATAATGAAGTAATAATGAATCCACAAAGATATACTTATCCATCTTGTGCTATATCTGTAAGATTCTCATCATTAATGCGTCTTGCAGATTATCCTTGTTTACTTACTTCAGAACCCATGACTGCAACTCTAATGACAAATATTATTGCACTTAATAAGGATAAAGCAAATTCACCAGTTAAAGCTTGTAAAAATTGTGCTGTTGCTTCTCTTATTGACTTTAGACATCAATATTGTCAATGGAAAAATGCTATATAAAAAGTTTAAAATCTAGTTTTTCTAGGTTTTTAACTTTTTTAGGTTAAAATTGTTACTTTGTCTTTACTTTTTTAACTTTTTTAGGTTAAAATTGTTAGTTTCAATAAAAAATTTATAATATATTATACAATTTATAATTAATTTAATTTTATTTTATAAATTTTAAAATAATTATTTATTTTTATAATTTAAAATTTAAATTGAATTTGTAGGTGGTAATATGAAAGGGAATATGTCAAATAAATTTTTAGCAGAGTTAATTGGAACATTCTTCCTTGTTTTTATTGGTACTGGATCTGCAGTTCAAGCAACTTTACTTGCTAATGGTCATGTAGGGACCTTAGGTGGTTTTGCTGAATGGTTTGCTATTTCATTAGCATTTGGTCTTACTGTAATGGCGGGTGTTTATTCACTTGGTAAAATATCTGGTGCTAATTTTAATCCTGCAGTAACTATTGGTTTACTTGTTTCTGGAAATCTTTCATTAAGAGATTCTATAGGATATATTTTTGCACAAGTAATTGGTGCAGTTTTAGGAAGTTTATTTGTTTTTATATGTATTGGACCAAGTTCTGCAACTATTGCAGCTTTAGGTGCAACTGCTCCTGCTAAAGGTGTAAGTGTAATTTCTGCAATTATTGCTGAACTTATTGGTACTTATTTGCTTGTATTAGTTGTTATGGGTACTGCTGTAGATAAAAAAGCAGATCCAAGAGCTGCTGGTTTAGCAATTGGTACTGCTGTTGCATTAGCAATCTTTGTTCTTGGACCTATTACTGGTGGATCTATTAATCCAGCAAGAACATTTGGTCCTTATTTAATTGATTATCTTGTTGGTGGAGGAAATCTTTGGGGTTACTTTTATATTTATATTATTGGTCCAATTGTTGGAGGTATTTTAGCTGCTTTAACTTATGTTGGACTTGCTAGTAATAACCCTAACTGTAAAATATAATTTTTGAAGAAATTTACTCTTCAATTAATTATATTTTTATTTATTTTTGATTTTTTAGCTATTTTTTTAATAATTGTTCTTTTTTAGTTATTTATTTTATTAAGTTTTGATATTTTTATTTATAAAAAAAGTTTTTTAAATTTTTATGATATTTTTTAATTTTAGATAATATATTTTAAGTTTTTTGAATTTTTCGCTCTATTTTGTTTTTAATTTTAAAATAAATAGTTTTTAAGTCATTTTTAAATTTTTATGATATTTTATTTTTAATTTTAAAATAAATAGTTTTTAAGTCATTTTTAAATTTTTATGATATTTTATTTTTAATTTTAAAATAAATAGTTTTTAAGTCATTTTTAAATTTTTATGATATTTTATTTTTAATTTTAAAATAAATAGTTTTTAAAAAGTTAAAGTTTTAAATAAATTAAGTTTTTAACAGATTCTTATTTTATAAAAAGATTTAAATTGTATTTAGAATTAATTTTATAATAGTTTAAATTAATGTGTGATTTTATGAAATGGAAAATTGGTGATGTTGAAATAGATAATCAACTTGTTTTAGCTCCTATGTCTGGTGAATGTGATTCATCTTTTAGGCGTATTGTTAAATCTATGGGTTGTGGGCTTATTGAAACTCAAATGATATCAACTAATGCAATTAAATATGGTAATAATAGAACTAATGAATTATTATATATGACAGATTATGAAAGACCTATTTCAGTACAACTTTTTGGACCAGATTCTGATTCATTTAAAATTGCATCAAAATATGTATATGATTATATAAAACCTGAAATTATTGATATTAATATGGGATGTCCAGTTAAAAAAGTAGCAATAAATTCTAAATCTGGTAGTGCATTACTTAAAGATCCTGAAAGAGCATATGATATAGTAAAAACTGTTGTTAATACTGTTGATATTCCAGTAACTGTAAAAATTAGAAGTGGTTGGGATAATAATAGTATTAATGCAGTTGAAATTGGAAAGATAGTTGAAGATGCAGGAGCATATGGAATTACAGTTCATCCACGTACTAAAACTCAAGGATATTCTGGAAAAGCAGATTGGTCTATAATTAAAGAAGTTAAAGAAGAATTATCAATACCTGTTATAGGTAATGGTGATATTAGATCATGTTATGATGCTAAACGAATGATTGATGAAACTGCTTGTGATGCTGTAATGATTGGTAGAGGAGTACTTGGAAATCCTTGGTTAATTAAAGAATGTGTTAATTATCTTGAAGATGGAACTGAACCTCAAAAGGTATCTATTGAAGAAAAGATTAGAATAATTAAAAAGCATACAGAACTATTTCTCAAAGATAAAGATGAAAATTTAGCTATTCGTAGAATGAGGAATCCTATTTCACATTATATTAAATATTTCCCAAAAAATCATGATATCTTAGAAAAATTATTTAAAATTAATACAAAAGAAGCTTTGTTTAATTTATTAGATGATTATTATAAAGATTTAAAATTATAAAATATAAAAATTAATTTATATTTTGTTTTTTTTTAAATTATAATGGTTTTAATCTATTGTTTCAAGTAAGAAGCTTACTGGACGAAAACCATCATTACATGATATCATAGCAGATTTTTTATTTTTCATCCAACCATCATAAAAATCTTCAGCTCCATAACTAAGTGCCATAACAAATGGATAAACACTATTCCAAGCACTTATACAAAAATTTTCTGGTTTTTTTAAGTTATTAACTATAAATACATCTTTTTCATTCATATCACAAGGATGTTCTATTGGATTTTCATACTTTGCAATAAGATCGTCATAAGATGCTTTTCTAATAACTGTTATTTTTACTTTTTTCATAATTATAAATATATTATTAATTTTAAAATAAATTTTTTGAAATTAATATTATGTTGATTTTATTGAAATTTTATTAATTTTTTTGGCTTTGTTGAAATTCTTAAAATTTTTATAAATAAACTTTCTTAGTATTGATTTTCAAGTATTAACTAATTTTAAATTTTTATAAAAATTAGTTTTCAAAAGACTTGATTTTGTAAGGAAATTTCTTTAAATTTAAATTTCGATATCTATATTATTATAAAAAATAGTTTTCAATATATATTAAAATTTTATCTAAATTTTAAATGATTTTTTGTAATTTTTTTATTAATTTTCTTTATTAATTAAAAATATTTCATTTTATTTAAATTAAAAAATGTACATATTTTAATATAAAATATTTAATATTATTTTAAAAATTTATTACAATGTTATAAATAGTATAATTTTATCTGTTTAAAAAAATTTTATTTTTTATTTAATTTTAAATTTTTTATTTAAATTTTTTTATTATTAATTAAAAAATATTTATTAAATTCATTATTTATTATATATTTTTTAATTTTCATATTTTTATTTCAATATAATTCTGTATAATTTAATAGATAGATATTTATATATATGTATGTATATATATTATAAAGGTGAAAATTATGGCTTTATTAGATAAATTAGCAGGACATGCAAGTGTAGATATGGATGCAGATTATGTGTCTGAATTTTTCTTTGATGATGAAAATATTATTCAATCTTTCCAGTTCTTAAGGGATCAAATTGTTCTTACAAATTATGGGATATATGATGTAGATGTTCAAGGGTTAAGTGGAAAAAAAGTTGAAGTTAAATTTTTCCCTAAAAAAACTATTAAAACAATTTCCTTTGAAACTGCAGGTACTCTTGATTTTGATGTAGATGTTAAAATTGGTGTAAGTGGTAATACTACTGTTACTGCAGATGGTGGAGCTGCATATAGTGCACCATTATCATTTAAAGTACCATCTTCACAAGCAGAAGAAGCAAAACAAGTTGTTCATTTAGTTAAAAAACATTATTTATTTGATTAATTTTTTTAACTATTTTATTTTTTTAGAGTATTGTTAAAATCTTTTTAATTTTTAGAATAAACTTTGTATATAATGTATTTTTAATTAATTATGATTCAATAATGAATTTTCATAGTAGTGTGCCTACAAGTATTCTTGTTCAATCAAATATATGGGCAATTTATAGAAATGTTAATAATTATAATAATTTAAAAGGATGGGCTAAATCCGCTGTTGATGATTATAATAGTGGATTACGTGTAAATAATACTGGTGCTGTGCAATGGACTAATAAAACTCATTACAGGGTATTTGATTTTTTAGGTTTTGAAAATACTAATCGTTCCCGTGGTGATTTATGGGGATTTAAGGTAACTGAGTTTGATGTTCCAGAACCAAGTAATAACACTACTAATACAACAAATAATACTGATGTTACTAATGATACAGGTAATAATACTGATATAAGTAACGATATTAGTACAAATAATACTAATACAAATGATAATGTAAGTGTTATAGAGTTAAATGATAATGGTTCTAATGATTTTAATGTTGCTGCTGTTAATTTAAAAGATACTGGTAATCCATTGTATGTTTTAATTGTAGTTTTAGATATACTTGGTATTGTTCCATTTAGTAGATTTAGAAAATAGTTTAGAAGATTTTAATATCTTCTTTTTTTATTTATGGGGATTCTGGTTTTTATAAAAATTCAGATTCCTAAAATTTTATATAATATTATTTCAACAAATCTTTTTTTATTTAAAATGTTTTTTTTAATTTTGTATTACTTTTTTTATTAAAAACCTTTAATTTTATTCTATTTATTATGTAAGTGATTTTATTTTATTATTTTATTATTTATTTTCTTACATTACTTTTAAATAAGTTTTTAATATAATTATTTTAATTAAATTTTTTATAAGTGTTTTTTAAGTTTTTTTTTAATTTTTTAATTTATTTAAGAATGGGTTTATTATAATATTTATATATTTTTATTTAGTTTATTTAGGAAACAGTTTTATTATATAATATTTATATAATATATTTAATATAATTAGTATTTAATATATTAAATTTTATTTTAATTATTGTAATTTATGTGATAATATGGTACTTCCAAAACAATTTAAAGAAGAATATCCTGATAATATTCGAATTTATCATTATGTTGAAGAATTAGTTGCAAGTTATAGGAATTATTTGAAGAATTTATTAAAAAATAATAATATTTCTTTAGCAGAAGCACCTTTTTTAATAAGAATTAGGTTTTCAGATAATACTACTCAAAATGATTTAACTAAATTATTTAATGTGAGTAAAGGGTATACTGCTAAATTACTCAGAAAATTTGAAGATGATGGTTGGATTGTAAGGATGGAAAATCCTATGAACCATAGGCAAAAAATTGTTAAACTTACATCTGATGGAATTAAAAAAACAGATGAATTGATTTCTTTTATGGATGCTTGGGAAAATAAAATTACAGTAGATTTAACATCTGATGAGCTTAAAATATTAAAAAAATTGTTATTTAAGATAGTTTTAGAAACTGAAAACTTTTGATTTTTATTTATTTTCTTAATAAATTTTTAAAATGCTTTAGATTTAAATAATTGTCATTAATTTTTCTTTATTTTTTAATTATAATTTATTTGTTTTTTAGTATTGTTTTAATCCTCAAATTTTCTAAAATAAAATTCTTTAAATAGATTTTTAAGTATTAACAATGTTTAAATTTTTATAAAAAATAGATTTACGCAGTTCTAAAGTTTTATATAAAATTTAAATGATTTTTATAAACTAATTTTTTATAATAATATTTTATATTTATTAGATGATAATTTACTTACTTTTTATATTTTTATAATATATTGAATTTACTATTTCATTAATAAATAGTTTCATTAGGAAACATTTATATATGATAACATATATATTATGAAACAAGAAAATTAGTGTAGTGATTAATTATGGATTATGTAACATTAAATAATGGTGTAAAAATGCCAATTTTAGGTTTTGGTGTATATCAAATACCTAAAGAAGAGACAAAACAAGCTGTACTTGATGCAATAAATGTAGGTTATAGATCTATTGATACTGCTCAAAGTTATTTTAATGAAGAAGAAGTTGGTGAAGCAATAGAAGAATCTAATGTACCACGTGAAGATTTATTTATTACAACTAAAGTTTGGATAGATAATTATGGTTATGATAATTGTAAAAAATCAATATATGAATCATTAAATAAATTAAATCTTGATTATATTGATTTAGTATTACTTCATCAACCATTTGCAGATTATTATGGAGCATATAAAGCATTAGAAGACTTATATAAAGAAGGTAAAATTAGAGCTATTGGTGTAAGTAATTTTTATCCTGATAGAATTACAGATATCTGTCTATTTGGACGCAATATTAAACCTTCAATTAATCAAGTAGAAGTTAATCCATTTAATGCTCAATTTGATGCTCAAAAAAATATGGAAGATTTAGGAGTTCAAATTTCAGCATGGGCTCCATTTGGTGAAGGTAGAAATAATATGTTTACAAATGAAACTCTTGTAAATATTGGTAAAAAATATAATAAATCTGCAGCACAGGTTATTTTAAGATGGTTAATACAAAGAAAAGTAGTTGTTTTATGTAAATCAACACATCTTCAAAGAATTAAAGAGAATTTCGATGTATTTGATTTTGAATTATCTGATGAAGATATGAATGTAATAAAAAAATTGAATAAAGAAGATAGTTTATTCTTTAATCATCAAGATCCAGAAATGGTAAAATGGTTTGATAAGATGGTTGAAGTAAGGAGAAACTAATATAATTATTTTTCGAATAGAAAAAATTTAAATTTAATTTATTATTTTATATTTTTTAAGGGTATTATTATGAAAGTTCTATTAGTTAATGGTAGTCCCCATAAAAAAGGGGCAACTTATATTGCTTTAGATAAAATTAGAAAAACTTTAGTTCAAAATGGTGTTGATGGTGAAATATATCATATAGGAAATAAAGATATTCATGGTTGTATTGCTTGTCATGGGTGTTCAAGGAAAGGACATTGTGTTTTTGATGATGAAGTTAATAGTTTTGTTAAAAAAGCAGAATCTTTTGATGGATATGTTTTTGGAGGACCTGTTTATTATGGATCTATTAACCCAACATTAACTAATTTTATGACAAGGGTATTTTATTCTTCATTTTTCGGTGGTAAAAGAATATTTAGACTTAAACCTGCAGCAGCAGTTGCTAGTGCTAGAAGAACAGGTACAATGACTTCTTTAGATACATTAAATAGATTTTTCACATGGGGAGAAATGCCTATAATTTCATCAACATATTGGAATGAAATTTATGGCAATAATGCTAAAGAAGCACTTGAAGATAAAGAAGGTCTTCAGACTATGGAAAATTTAGGGCAAAATATGGCTTGGTTTTTAAAGATTAAAGAATTAAGTATAAAAGAAGGTATTGAATTACCTATATCAAAACGTGTAGAACATACAAATTTTATTAGATAATAATTTTTGATATTGTTTAGATATGGATTGTAATTTTTTTTAGTAAAAGTATATATTCTGTTGAAATAATATTTTATTTAAGAATTTAATTTTTCTCTTTAACAAATATAAGATTTAAATGGAAGTTCTAAGTTATATTTAAAATATTATGGAAGTGTAATAATGATTAAAGATGAACATGGTGGAGATTTTGGAATTGGAAAATTTAATAAAGATTTTGATGAATTTTTTTCTGGTAAATCTTATTTAAATATTTTATCAAGTGGTAAAACTGATTTATTTTTAGCAAATGTTACTTTTGAACCAAAATGTAGAAATAATTGGCATATTCATCATGCAGAAAAAGGTGGAGGTCAAATATTAATTTGTGTTAGTGGTGAAGGTTGGTATCAAGAAGAAGGAAAAGAAGCACAGAGTCTTAAATCTGGTGATATTATAGAAATTCCTCCAGAAATTAAACATTGGCATGGCGCAAAAAAAGATTCATGGTTTTCACATATTGCAGTAGAAGTTCCTGGTGAAAAAACATCTAATGAGTGGTGTGAACCTGTATCTGATGAATATTATGATAATTTATAATATTCTTTTAAATTTTAATAATATTACTTAAATAATTATTTTTAAATTTATGGATAGTTTAAATTTAATTTTTTGTAATTTAAAAATAATAGATTTAGAAAGTTATAGTTTAGAATAAATAATTTAATAAAGTTAAAATTCTTTTATTTAAATAAACTTTTATTAAATTAATTTAATTTTTAATATTTCAATAAATCTTAATAATTTTATTAAAAAATAATTTCTATTTATTTTGTTATATTTGCTAGTTTAAATTTTATTACTTTTTTTAAATCTTTTAAATTCATTTCTATTTGTGATCCTATTTTTCCACCACTAAAAAATATTGTATCATATTTTTCTGCAGATTTATCAATAATTATAGGAAATTCATGTTTCATTCCTATTGGAGAACATCCTCCATGTTCATATCCAGTTAAAGGTAGTAATTCTTTTGATTTTAACATTTTAATTTTTTTCTCATTAACTACTTTTGCAGCTAATTTTAAATCTAATTCTTTACTTACTGGAACTAAAAAAACATAATAATTTTCATTATTACTTACTGTGACTAATGTTTTAAAAGCAGAGTCAGGATTTTCACCTAAAGCATTAATTACATCAACACCACTAATTGCATTTGTATTAGAGTAATCATGACTTTTATATGGGATTTTTCTTTGTTCTAATAATCTCATAACATTGGTCTTTTCTTCGTGTTTTTTCAATTATATCCCTTCTTAATTATATATTTTGAATTTTAATTTAATATTTTATTTTAAAATGCTTATATTAATATTATTTGATGATTTTTTTATTTTTTGGTTTTTTTTGAATTTCATTAATTGGGTATCTTTTCTTAAATTAATCTAAAGTATTATATATTGTTTAAATATTATAAATCATAGGATTTTAAAAGAACTGTTTATTTATAACTTAAGTTTATATATGATGAAAAATAATTATTATATATGCAACATATGTTGCATTTTTAATATTATATTTTTTAATTTAAATTATATGATAAGATTATGTTTATTGTAGGAGACTTTAGAGAATAAATTTATATGATAATATTTGATTAGTTAGAAGATTTTAGAGAATAAATTTAAGTGAGGATATTATGATTAATGTAGAAGACTTTAAAAAATACTCAGATATACTTAAAAATTACTTAAATATGGATTATAATCCTGTAGCAGTAAAATTATTTAAAAAAGAAGAAAATGCTATGGAATATTTTGATAAAACTGATAAAAAAATTATGCATTGTCAATCAATACTTAATGCTAGTAAAGGTGAATCATTTTATGGAACTAAAAATGAAATTGGTTGTAAAATGGGAAAATGTGTCTTAGGTCTTAATTCATTACCTGAAGAATTTACTGAAGGTGTAATTTTTGATAAAAATAATACTTGCTCTACTTTAAGTAGTGGAAGATATTATGCTGAACAAGTACCTAAAATGCCTTATGAAATTGAAGCCATTGGATATACTCCACTTGAAGATGCTAAATTTATTCCAGATGTGATTGTTATTGTAGCAAAACCAAAAACTATCTTTGATTTAATAAGAGCAAATACTTATTTATCTGGAGAAAGAATTACTTCTTCTGTTGGAGGAACACAATCATTTTGTGGGGATATAGTTGTTAACACTTTCTTAACTAAAACTCCAAATATATCTTTTGGTTGTATGGGTTCACATTTAGCTACTGATTTTGCACCTACTGAAGTTGTTATAGGATTTCCATCAGAAACATTTGATAATATTGTTGAATCTGTTGTTAGGACTAATAATCTTCATAAGAATTAGTTTTTAGGTGTTTGATTTGGTTGTTAAGTTTAATAATTTTCATTAGAATTAGTTTTTAGGTGTTTGATTTGGTTGTTAAGTTTAATA